>NZ_JHBX01000109.1:0-100450 GCF_001273855.1 Leucobacter japonicus
GGTGTTGACCCAGATGGTGCCCGCGTCATGACACCCCGCTTCCGGGCTCACCGTATCCCCCATTTACGACCACCGATCTGGGCGCTCTTGCCCGGTTCGGTTTGACCCCCCCGAGATCATGGCCGACCCGACCCTGATCGACGAAGACACTAACGAGAGAACGCCATGAACGCATCAACAGGGACTCGATTGCAAGGATTAAAGATCCAGGCCATTTCGCTTGCCAATTTCCTGGAATTCGGCGAACGCACGCGACCCTGAGTGCCCGCGGACGAACCATCCCATCAGAGCCTCTTGGGCGGTGCCGATCATTCTTCCTGTGGACTCCGAGCCGAGCGAGTTGGTCGTAGCGTTTGCGATCTTCTCAATGCCTTTCGCATCCCGCTTACTTGCTACCGCCACCAATTTGGCAGCCGCTACCGCCGAATCGACTTGGACACGAGACAACCCGGCGGGCTCTTCGATGTGCAACTTATAAGCGTCACCCCAAGCACGTATCGCTCCGACCAAGGCTTCGCCTTGAGCGGCCCGATTTTCCCTTCGTTGCTGCAGCGTAGACGTCAGCCAAACGCCAAACAAAGCCGACAAAGCACCAATTCCTCCGGCGATCAGAGGCGCGAATGGCTCGAAGGGACTAATCGATTCAACGACGACCAGATGCATGCATGCAATGTATCGCAACGGATTGGAATGCAAAGTGTCATCAAGTGAGGAATCTTGGTCCGGTTGGTTTAAGTGGCATCTTGAGCAGGCGCCGTTTCAGCTCATGCACATGCGCGAACTCGCGGAGCAATTCCTCGCAGCACAGGACACCTCCGCCATGATCGTTTCCGGGTCGAGCGAGAAAGCACGGTTATCGTGCCGGATCGATCCTGCCGACGCCGCCGACCTGCTCTACACGACACTTGTGATCTTCGGGCGGGAGGTCGAAGAGAAGATCGGTGGCGCCTAACCCCGTGCACTTCGTGAACGCATGTGGTCAGGGCGCGATGAGCTGCAGGGCCCACCGGTGTGCACGCCCTCGGAAGCGTTCGCGATGTCGAGCGAGATCATCCAATGGCTGGTCGCATGCTCGCACCAGATCGCGCACGATGGCAATCTGCACGACTCCCCTGATTCCCTCGTCGGCGTCGTGCGCGCCATGCGCGGCCGATATCCACGTGCCGAACCCAAGTTTCGGGCGTACAGCCTCCGACCGTGCCCTGGAGGTGGGGAACAAATGATACGTCCGCGATGGGGTGCAGACGGTCTCGCTGGAGCGACGTGCGACAAATGTGGCGAACGATGGGTCCGATCTTGATTGGAAGCGACACTTTACTTGTCGTCAAAGTATTCGACAAAGAGCTTATTCATGACCTGAATTGTCTCTTCTTGGTCGATAAGGATGGATGGGTCGTGTTGTCGCCTAGCGATGTAGTTAGACAGTGCCGACTTGATGCGATGCATCTCCGCGTTCTGATGTCTAGCGGTGTCAGGTGTTCCCTCAGTTCGCGGACCTACCCAGGCATTTCCGATATACCGGAGTCCATTCGATACGATTTGCGAGGTAATGGGGTCCGGAATCGAAAAGGTCTTCTGTTCCGCTGCGCGGAGTGCGTCACGATTCACTTCGAAATAGTCGTAGCCGCCCACATGAGTCCAGGTGGTTTGCAACACACCAAGAAGCTCAAGCAGCTCCATGGCCTTCTCCCGACCATTGGCATATACCGCGTCGTCACGCGCGATCTCGGATTGCACACGGAGCACTTCAATCGAATGATCACGATCAGCTTGGAGGCGCTCGTCGGCAAGCGTAATTTCACGATCCCTAAAGTCACGCGCTTGCTTACGCGTCCGCGATCCATTGAAAAGAAGGACGACGGCCGAAATGATCGCTGCTCCCAGCGCACCAGCGCCCCCCGCAAAAAGGGCGAGCGTCTTGAGCGTGTTTGGATCGATTTCGAAGTTCACCACCCGAACCTATATCCCACCTAGGCGCCGGCTCAATGCAACACTTATCGAGAAGCGTCACAACGGGTTCGTCGCTCCGTTTGCACAATGTAACGGCGGAGCCGAGAGGGTATGCCGATGTCGTTCGATCAATGGGGACAACGCATAGTCGATGAGCGGGTTATCCTTGCCGAGTGCCGAAAACGTCTCGCAGCAGACCTCGTACGCCAACAGCGGATCCGCTCGCGGGCGGGCGACACGCCGCCGGGCGAGCTTCTTGACCTGCTTTCGATGTCATCCCCTACATCGAGGGCTGAATAAGTGGGCCGGTACACGAAAGTGTCTTGGCCCTTTCTTGTTCCTTCTCCAGGGTGCGCGGCTCACGGCCAGTGAAGCCGCGCACACCAGCGAATCGGACCTTACTTCAATACAGGGTCCCAGATAGTTGGCAAGTCGGCGTCGCTACGCAGCCACGCGTACAAACGATCAATGCCGTCGTTCGCAATGGCGATCGCTTTCGCAGACACCTCGGCGTCACGCACGCTATTCACTAAAACACGAATGAAGTGAACAGCCTCCTGGTTTCCTGTACCCAGAGAGGCGATCAGTCCCGATGCAGCCTGATTGGCTCGTATGTAGTTTCCGCTGGCCCTGCTGCCGGCGTAGTAAGTCAAGGCCTCCATGAAGGAAAAGGCGCGCTCGTTGCGAAGGCGTTCCCATTCAATAGACGCGGCCCACTCTTGGTCTCGGCGGTCCGCACCCCGTCGCAGCCGTTCAACCAAGAGGGGCCCGAACACTGCGGATACGACACCCAGAGCCGCCACCAGTACCGTTGCGGTCGCGCTTATCAACGAAACAAGTCCCACGTCGCTCATGGGCACGAGCGTACTTCAATCACTCCGCTATCTTGTAGCTATGACCGACCCGAATTTTGCCCCAGAGGCGACGCAACCGTTTCGAGAGGCTTCGAGTCGTTCTCCAATGGTGCGCAGCAAGAAGCAAGCACTACTGATATGCCTCTGCCTTGGCATCGTTATCCTCATGAGTGCAATCGTCGGTGGCCTGTTCGCGCTCGATCATTACAACGAGAAACGAGCGCAGGACGTTGAACTCGCACTTATCGAGCGAAAGTATTTGTATACGGATGCGGCTCGGGCGTGCGAAGTGAACATAGAAGCAATCACCATTCTCGATGGAGGCGAAACACTGAGCATCGAGGGTGTCGGATTGGCCAGTGACTACCGACCGACAGTTTCCGGCGAAGGCGTCGTCTGCATGTTGAGCGAGCTTGGTGCTCCCGCCTCTGCAAGTGTGAAGATGGGCAACACGCGGTCACTAGATGGAACTCAAAGCACTTCTTGGGGTGACTACTCCGCCTCATGGACTTTCCACCCCGACGATGGACTTAATCTGTTGATCGAACGAACCAGCGAGCGGCCGCACCTATGACCGAACAAGTCACGACGGCGGCCGAGGTAACGGGCCCCACCTGGGCTATCCTCACCCTAGGAGCGAGACCACCGACATCACTCCCGAAGCCCGCGCCGCCGCACGAGAGAAGTACGGCACCGCCTCCAAGAAGCTCAAGAACAGTGCACTCTCCGCTCTCGGGTGGATCAGTCTCCTGGGCTTAGCCCTCGCGATCATCGGCCTGATCGTCACCACCAATGCCGAAACGATGGTCCCGTCACCGTATGGTCAAACTTCATCGGTGCCGGTATTACCGCAGGCTTCTTCGCACTCGTCGCCTACCTTGCAACCAAGGCAATCATCACGAGCCGCTAACCCGGCCGCACACTAACCCGAAAGGCCCGCATCCACTCCGAATGACGGGCCCATTCTCATATCCGGAAGCAACACCCAGCACACCATGAACGGGAGGACACCCGAACATGGCCAAAAATGCTGCCTGATGGGTCGCTGCCGAAACGCGCGCTCGCGTCGCTGAGCTACACGCTCAGGGGCTCTCTCCTAATGCGATCGCTCAGGCGATCGGCTGCTTGGGTTCGACAGTTTAGGCGCACGCTCGAGCGTGCGGCCTCAAGTTCGATCGGGCCGCGACGAAGGCGGCGACCGAAGTGAAGCTGACTGACCTCGGCGTGCGGCTCTCGTGGAATCGATGATGGATCTCGCTGAGGAGACCATGCGGGCAGTTAAGGGCGGGCAGGTTGAGCTCGTGCAGATTACGCAGGTTGGGAAAATCGTGCGCACGGAGGGTGACGCCGATATGACGGATCGACGAAATGCGATGACGATCGGCGGGATGGCTGTCGACAAGGCGACGAAACTGCTCGACCGCGACTCTGGCCTCGATGGGGCTAACTCGACACTCGACGCACTTGAGGCTGCGGTCGGAGCGGCTGCACGATTACTACTCGACGACGGTCAGACTAGCGAGTGACGCTCGAGGTCAAAGATTGCGTTCAGTCGTTTCGAGCCATGACGGTTCGTTCTCGTAGTGCCATTCGAACACGACTTTCTCTGGATCCCGACGCGCCCAAGCGCTCCACCAACGAATCGCGAAAGCGTCGCCATTCTCGACGCGGTGCGGGAGTACGGGCCCGTCGGTTCGCGTTGCGCTCTCGTCTGGCTCCACGGCGACACGGGTCACAAGAACGTGCTTGCCTGAGCTATTAGTGAACTTCACCGCGTTCTGGTCGATGTACTCGGCTTGAGACCATGCTGGAGGGGCATGAAGCTTGGCCAGTTCCTGAGAGCTCGAAAGAAGGGCGTTCGCCTCCTCTAGCGCGTTCGCCTGCCGGACGGCCGCTGATGCACTTTGTTGCGCCGCGACAACGGCAGCTTCACGAGCCGTCTCTGCGGCGGCTTGCGCCGCTTGTGCTTCCTCGCGTTCGGACACCGCGGTGGCGGCTTGGACCCACGCGAAGATCGCTCCGCCGACGCCACCTACTGCGCCGACGGCAGCGATGATAATCTCTCCGGGATTCATAGGCACCGACTTTACCGTTTGCGCGCATCGCGTCAGTCAGAGGTCAAGGCTGAACCAATCCGAGCCGTCCTCAATATCATCTTTTGTGCGTGAAAGAATCTGCATCGCCTCGAAGTAGGGGCCATCTTTGCCTGCCTGAATGAATCGCACTCTGCCCCTTGGAACGACCTCGAACGGCGGGTTCGGGATATCGAAACCCGATTCAGGTGCTCTGCGTGCCTCTCCTACAAATCCCACGAATCCACCACGCCCTTCGGGGTGGAGACGCATGCCCACGATCGTGACGACCTCATCGGTGAGGTTGATAATTTCGCGGACGTTTACCCCTTCGAATTTGATCCACTCAGGCTCGCTCCACCGCTTAGGTTTGGCGACACTGGCGGAGATCACATTTGCCAGTTCCAGTGCATCTGCCTGCCTTCCCGAATGCTCCGCCGACAGGCTTGCAGAAGAAGAGATCGATTCGAGCGCTTCTGCCGCCGCTTTGGCGTCGTCGGAAGACTCATTGGCCTTCCACCACGCGACTGCCGCACTGCCCGCCGTCGCAACGAAGATCCCGATTTGAATCCAAAGCATCGCCCAGTCCATAAATACAGACGATAGCCGCAAGGAGGAGGGTAGGCGCCTTGCCATCGAACGGCCTCTTCTCACCCGCCCAGATCCGATTCCTCGGATTGTGCTCGAAAGGCCCGATGCACACCATCCTCTCCGGCGCAGTGTCAGCCGGGAAGACTTTCATTAGCCTGGGGCGCTACTGCTCTACATCAAGTACATCCCCATGAGCTGGCAGATCATCCTGATCGGGCGCACACTCGGCACGCTCAACACGAACGTGATGCCGCTCCTCATGAGCGAGCAAATCTTCAGGCGTCTCGCTCGTCAGGTGCGGTACACGCCGGGTGCAAGGGCCGCGACCTTCCTTGGTCGCACGGTCTACCTCTACGGCGCGGGCGATGCGAACGCCGCAACGAAGATCCGAGGCGTGACGGGCGCCGTCGCCTGCGTTGACGAGGCGACGCTGCTCCCCGAGGCGTTCTAGAACATGCTGATCACCCGTCTGCGCGTGCCCGGAGCACGACGGCTCGCCACCACCAACCCGGGATCGCAGAACCATTGGCTGAGCACGAAGTGGATCAAAAAGGGCGGCAAGACGTCGACGGCGCATTGCACGTTCACCATGGACGACAACTCGTCACTTGAGGCCGAGTACATCGCGCTGCAGAAAACATCCTTCTCGGGCGTCTTTTACGACCGGTTCAATCTCGGTAAGTGGGTGGCCGTGGCCGGCGTCGTGTACTGCGAGTCCAACGAACGAAAGCACGTCATCGCGCACGACGACCTCCTGAAGCTCGAGCGGTGCATCTCGTTCGGCATCGATTACGGCACGACGAACACCACGGCGGCAGTGCTGCTCGCCCTCACCCGAGAGCATGTGCCGCGTCTCGTCGTGCCCGGGGGGGGGGGGCAACGCCGAGAACCACCACGGCGTCACACTCCCCGACAACGAACGCTCAAGGCGGCTGCGCGAGTGGATCGACGATTTCGGCGACAAGCTGAAGCACCACCCGCGAGCTTCGTCATCCTCGAGTTCTGGTTCCTCGATCCCCCGGCGGCGTCGATGCGGGCCCAGCTCAGGGCCGACGAACAGGTGACGTGGAAAGCCGACAACAAGCTGCTCGCGGCATCAGCGACGTCGCTAATGGCGCGAGCAGCCCGAGGTCTCGGGTAGATAAACGCCCGGCGGATGCCCGCGACAACGTGCAGGAGGCACAGCATGAAGAACAACACCTCGCAGGTTCAGGGCGTCGAGGCACTGCCCTGTTCGATGATCGGTCGCGCACCTCTCGCTCTCCGCGGCATCCGATTCGCCGAGGGTGGCAGCGGCGGGTTCACCAGCACCAACGACCCCGCCGCCCGCGCTCTTCCCGTGAGGTTGCCGAACGCGTCACATTCGGCAACGCGGAGAGCGGGGGCTGCGGGGAGCGGGGGGCTATCCGCGCATCACGAAGGGGTCGGCGACCGGGCCCTCGTCGGTGTTGATCCACACGCTCTTGAGTCGCGTGTACTCGTGCATCGATTCGAGGCCGTGCTCGATGCCGACGCCCGAGCTCTTGAACCCCTGGCGCGGTGACATCGGCGACATCGCCCGGTAGGTGTTGACCCAGATGGTGCCTGCGTCGAGTCGGCGGGCCAGGCGGTGCGCCCGAGCCAGCTGGTTGGTCCAGATGCCCGCGGCCAGCCCGTATTCGGTGTCGTTCGCGAGGCCGACGAGCTCATCCTCGGATTCGAAGGGGAGGATCGCGGCGACCGGTCCGAAGATCTCCTCGCGCACGACCCGCATGTCGTTGGTCACGTCGGTGAGCACGGTCGGCTCGTAGAAGTATCCGGGCAGTTCGAGCTGCGGACGCCCGCCGCCGGAGTGCACGGTGGCCCCCTCGGATGCGCCCAGTTCGACGTACGAGGCGACCTTGTCGAGCTGGTCGCCGAACGAGAGCGGGCCGAGCTCGGTCTCTGCAGCGAGCGGGTCACCGATGACGATGCTCTGAGCACGTGCGGTCACGCGCTCGAGCAGCTCGTCGTACACGGCCTTGTGCGCGAAGACGCGGCTGCCGGCGATGCAGGTCTGGCCGCCGGCGGCGTAGATGCCGGCGATGACCCCCATCGCCGCGTTTTCGACATTGGCGTCGTCGAACACGATGTTGGGGCTCTTGCCGCCGAGCTCAAGCGTGCAGCCGATGAATCGTGCCGCCGCGGTGGCCGCGATGCGCGATCCGGTCGCGGTCGAACCTGTGAACGAAATCTTCGCGAGCAGCGGGTGATCCACCAGGGGAGCGCCGGCGGCGGCACCGAAACCGGTCACCACATTGAAGACGCCGTCGGGGAACCCGGCCTCGGTCGCGAGCTGTGCGAGGCGCAGCGTGCTGCGCGACGTGTGTTCACTCGGCTTGACGACGACGGTGTTGCCGGCCGCCAGCGCGGGGGCGATCTTCGAGGTGGTCAGGGTGAGCGGCGAGTTCCAGGGCACGATCGCCCCGACCACGCCGAGCGGTTCGCGCTGCGTGTAGTTCAGAATGTCGAGATTCGTCGCCGGAATCTGCGACCCCTGCACTTTGTCGGCGAGACCGGCGTAGTAGTAGTAATACTCGGGGAGTGCGCGCATCTGCCCGCGCATCTCGCGCAGCAGCTTGCCGTTGTCGAGCGATTCCTGCAGCGCGAGCTCGTCGGCGTGCTCTCCGATGAGGTCGCCGAGCTTACGCAGCAGGTGGCCGCGCGCGGTCGCGGTGAGTCGCGACCAGGCATGGCCCTCGAACGCCGCGCGTGCCGAGCGCACGGCGCGGTCGATGTCGGGGGCGGTGCCGGCAGCTGCCTCGTAGAGGGTGTCGAGGGTTGCCGGGTTGGTGCTCGCGAAGTATTCGTCGGTGGCGGGTGCGACGAATGCGCCATCGATGTAGTGCCCGAAGCGTTCGGTCATGGTCGGCTTCCTTCCAAAGGGGTGATGAATGCGAGCAGCCGTTGCGCGAATTCGTGCGGTGCTTCGACGGGCAGCATGTGCCGCGCTCCGGTGACAATCTGCGATGCGCAGTTCGGGATCGCGCGCGCCAGCCGTACCGTCATGTCGGGCGTCGAACCCGGGTCGAGCTCTCCGGTGATGGCGAGCGCGGGTACGCGAATCGCGGGCAGCTCGGGGGCGATCTGCTGGTCGCCGCGCGCGAACACGGTGTAGGCGTGCACGAACGACTCGACATCGTTGCCGAGGAGCGTGTCGCGGGTCGCGGCGATCGTCTGCGGCGCCACCCGCGATCCTGCAGGGAACCACCGCTCGATCGACGCCGAGGCGCTCGCCGAGAAATCGGAAGTGGCCGTCGCGAGCCGGGACTCGACTGCCTCTTGCTCGGCGGGGGTGCGGTCGCAGACCGAACTCACCGCGGTGAGCGAGACGAGACGGTCAGGGGCGAAGCGCGCGATGTGCTGGGCGATGAGTGCCCCGAGCGAGAACCCGACGAGGTGCCCAGCGCCCTCGGGGAGCCGTTCGCGCACATCGTCGGCGAGCGTCTCGAGCGTCTGCGGTGCGCGCAGCGGCGGTCGCTCGCCGTGACCGGGGAGGTCGAGCGCAATCGTGCGGCGACCCGCGGCCTCGAGGAGCGCGACGACCGGCGCCCACATCGTGCGGTCGAGCCCCACGCCGTGCAGCAGCACGATCGGAGCGGCGCCGGTCGGCATGCTACTGCTCGGTCGAGAGGTCGGCGAGTCGCTGCTGCGGGCGACCCTGCGCGGCTCCGGCGAGGGCGATGACGATCTCGCCGGGGTGCGGGGCATCGGCGATGCGCACCTCGACGGTCTGATGGTGCGAGCGGATCGTCGCGTCGGTGAAGTGCTTCAGTGGGATGTCGAACACGATGCCTGCGGCGCCGCGCTTCTCGACCGCAGGAAGTAGCGTCGTCGCGTTCGCGGCGTCGCGGAAGTGATTGCCGAACTTGAGCGTGTGGATCAGTGCCGAGCCGTGCTCGATTTCGCCCTCGAGGCCGACGATCGCGGCCTTGCCGTACGCCTCGAGCGGGGCGTCGAGTGCCGCAATGACTCGGGGCGCCAGCAGCGCGCCGAGATCTGAGGCGACGGCATCGATGCCGGGGGCGAGGTCTGGGACGAAGCCCTGGCCGGCCCAGGGGTTCGGGATCACCGCGGCCACGATGGCGATGCGCGCGACGGGTGACACTGCGCGCCCGCCCTCCTGCGCGATCTCTTCGACGATGGTGATGATCTTGCGGGGGCTCAGGGGGCTCGGCTGGCTCATAGTGCGATCTCCTTCAGGATGTCGGTGGTAATCGGGGTATCGGTGGTGCGGTCGCCGATGCGCGCGTGGGGGCGCGGCCCCGTCGAAGCGACCGCGATGACCGCGATCTCATCGGCGCGCGGCGCATCGGCGAGATGCACCTCCAGCGTTTGGTAGTGGCTGCGGGTCGCCGCGGCGCTCTTGTGCCAGAGCGGCACACGAATGAGCTCTCCGGTGCCCGCGCGGCCGTCGACGAAGCAGAGAATCGACGTGCCCTCGAGTGCCTCGCGCACCAGATTGCCGAAGTAGGCGGTGTGAATCAGTGCGCTGGCGTGTTCGAGTTCACCGGCGGTGCCGACGAACGCCGCTTTGCCGAACGCCTCGACGGCATCGGCGCCGCCCAGAGCTTCGATGAGGCGGTCGCTGAGCAGCTTGGCAAGCAAGGGTGCCGCGAAATTGCTCTTCGCGGCGAGATCCTCCGTGGTTCCGGTTCCCAGCCACGGATTGCGAATCACGGCCGTCGCGCTGGCGCGGAGGATCGGGCGGCCGGCTCGATCCGGCACCTCCTCCGTGGCGACCGTGATCTTGCGCAGGGCGATCGCGCGCGCGATGTCGTCGAATTCGCGCAGCGTTGAGCGATCCGGCAGTGCGGTATCGGGCGCGCGATCGGTGTCGAGCTGCGGTAGGGAGAGAGTGGTCATCGAGATCGATCCAGTCTGTTGAAGGTGGGGAGAAGTTCAGGATTCGTCGAACGCGGCGATCGATGCCGACTGGCTCGACGTGGCGACGTGTCGCCGCGCGGCGAGTTCGGCGAGCAGCGGATCCTTCGCCTGGATGGCGTCGACGATGCCGCTGTGCTCGCCGAGGGAGTTCGCGAGGCGCCCCGGCTGCTGGAGCGTCTGGCGCACGATCCGGTGGTAGGCGAGTTGGTTCATGAGGAGGTCGTAGTGCTCGGCGAGCTTCTGGTTGTCAGCGCCGTCGATCAGCGTCTGGTGGAAGTCGTGCACGAGTTCGGCATACGCTTCGGAATCGCCGCGGCGCACGGCCTCCCGCTCGTCGGCGACGTTGCGGATGAGCTTGCGGAGTTCAGGGACGTCACCGCGCCGGGCGAGCAGGCCCGCGGCCAGCCCCTCGAGGCTCTCCTTGATCTGGAAGAGCTCCACGATCTCGCGCTGCGTGGGTTTGCGCACGAAGGTGCCGACGCGGGGGCGGATCTCGACGAGGCCCTCGATCTGCAGCTGCTTCAGCGCTTCGCGGATCGGAGTGCGACTCACCTGGAACTCCTCTGCCAGGCGGATCTCGGCGAGGAGCGCGCCGGGAGGGAATTCGCCGAGCACGATCCCGGATCGGATGCGATCGAGCACCGTGAGATCCGTCGTCTTCGATGACTGCATGCGTACTCCTTGAGGTGTCGCCACTGACTGACTGCGAGCGCTGTCTTGTATGGCAGCGTACACGATTTGAATCTGTTGTGTGCCACAGCTTGTGGCTACATCGGTATTGTTACGCACAAGTTTCGCGAAAACAAGCCGTTCTGATGTTGACAGTCGTCGAGTCGGTGGCTAATCTCGGTCGAGACATGCATACAACACGTGGGTATGGCGACCTCGGGAGCCCCACGGCGTATCGAGTTCGACGATTGGACAACGGTGACCACAGACACAGCACATTCCGCTCCGCGAGCGACCGTGGAGCTCGCAGACTGCACGATTACGTTCCCCGACCAGGGCTCCGGCGCCTACACCGCAGTGCGCAACGTATCGATCGCGGCCGAACCCGGCAAATTCACGTCCGTCGTCGGCCCGACGGGCTGCGGCAAGTCGACGATCCTCAACATGTCGGCCGGACTGCTCACCCCGTCGACGGGCACGGTGTACGCGCAGGGAGAGCCGCTTCGCGGGCTCAACCGCGACGCCGGCTACCTCTTCCAGCAGGATGCGCTGCTGCCGTGGCGCTCCGCGATCGATAACGTCGCGCTCGCGCTCGACTACCGAGGCGTCTCGAAGAGCGAATCGCGCAAGGAGGCGGCGGAGTGGCTCGAGCGCGTCGGGCTCAAGGGCTTCGAGAAGCGCTACCCCGCTCAGCTCAGCGGCGGCCAGCGCCGCCGCGTCGCCATGGCGCAGATGTGGATCACCAACCCCGGGTTGATCCTCATGGATGAACCGTTCTCAGCGCTCGACGTGCAGACCCGCCTCGTCATGGAGGGGGAACTGCTGAACCTGTGGGGCGCGAGCGGTGCAGCGACGCTCTTCGTCACCCACGATCTCGACGAGGCCGTGGCGCTCTCCGACGAGATCATCGTGCTCAGCGCGGGCCCGGCGAGCACCATCGTCGGTCGCTTCGAAGTGCCGCTCGAGCGCCCGCGCGATCTGTTGGAGATCAAGCGCGACCCGGTGTTCCAGCGCATCTACAGCGAGGTCTGGGACTGCCTCAAGGAAGAAGTCATGAAGACGTACCAGCTGAACCAGCCTGAGGAGGCCGCAGCATGACCACACTCGTAGCCTCCACCGAGGCGATCACCACGAAAGTGACCGAGCCCGTGAACCCGTCAGGGGCGATTCGGTCGCGCAAGCTCCGCATGATCGGGTATCAGGTCGCCCTCGGCGTGCTCTTCATCGGACTCTGGCAGGTCGGCGCGATGACCGGTGTGCTCGACCCGTTCTTCTTCAGCGAACCCAGCGCGGTCTTCGCTCGGATCGTGGAGTGGTTCACGACCGGGTCGATCTACCCGCACCTCCTCGCCACCACGCAGGCAACGCTGCTGGCCTTCGGTATCGGCGTCATCGGCGGTCTCGTGTTCGGCGTGCTCTTCGGGCGCATCGATTTCCTCGCGCAGCTCTTCGACCCGTTCATCAAGATGTTCAACGCGCTGCCCCGACTCGTGCTCGCGCCGATCTTCCTGCTCTGGTTCGGCATCGGCATCTGGTCGAAGGTCGCGCTGGGGTTCACGCTGGTGTTCTTCGTCGTGTTCTTCAACACGCTGGAAGGCATCCGCAGCGTGCCGCGCGTGCTGACGAACAACTCGCGCATGCTCGGCGGATCGCAGTCGCAGCTGCTCACCTCGGTGTACCTGCCGAGCGCGCTGAGCTGGATCTTCTCCAGCCTCCACACCAGCATCGGCTTCGCGATCATCGGTGCGGTCATCGGAGAGTACCTGGGCGCCTTCCGAGGCATCGGGTACGTCATCGCGCAGGCGCAGGGCACCTTCGACACGACGAGCGTGTTCGCCGGCATGGTGACGCTCATGATCTTCGTGCTCATCATCGAGTTCTTCATCACCCGTATCGAGAAGCATCTGCTGCGCTGGCGCAGCGCCGGCACGCACTGATTCCAACACCCCTCTCAACCTCGCACCACCTCACAACTCAGGAGTGAACATGTCAACGACGACGAAGCGACTGCTCTCGGGCGGTCTTCTCGCGGCCGCAACCATCGGACTGATCGGCTGCGCCAGCCCCGGCAACGCGGGCGGAGGCGACGACGGATCGCCGACGCTGATCGCCGTCGCGGGTCTCACCAACCTCCACAACATCCCGCTGGTGCTCGCCGATGAGCTCGGCTACTTCGAGGAGGAGGGCGTCAACGTGGAGCTCTCGGATCTACAGTCGGGCACGAAGGCGCTCGAAGCCGTCGAATCGGGATCGGCGCAGGCCGCGGCCAGCTTCTACGATCACACGCTGCGCATGCAGGCCAAGGGCCGCGACTACACCGCGTTCATCGTGCTCTCGGACAGCCCCGGTGCCGTGCTCGCCGTGCCGCCGGCGAGTGCGAAAGACATCACGAGCGTTGACGACCTCAAGGGGCAGCCGGTCGGCATCGCCGCGCCGGGCTCCGCTGAGGAGGCCTACTTCTCGGAGGCGCTGCAGCGCGCCGACCTGTCGCTGACCGACGTCAGCCTGGTCACCACCGGCACCGGCGCAAGTGCGGTCGCGGCCATGGAGGGCGGCCAGGTCGTCGCGGGGTGGATGTACGAGCCGGCCTTCTCGCAGTTCGAGGCGCGCAACGCGGGCACCGGCACGCTGATCGACACCCGCACCGCCGAGGGCTCGAAGGAGCTGTTCGGTGACGGCGGGTACGCAGCGGAGACGCTGTACACGAAGAACGAGTGGCTCGACGCGAACCCCGAGACGGCGCAGGGCATCGTGAATGCAACGGTGAAGGCGCTGAAGTGGATGCAGGATCACAGCGCCGAGGAGATCACCGAGGCGATGCCGGCGAACCTCGTCGGTGAAGATCCGAAGGCGTACGCCGATGTGCTCTCGAAGAACCTCGAGATCTACACCCAGGATGGCAAGATGCCCGAGAACGGGTACGAAGCGAACGTGCGCCTGCTCGAGTCGTCGCAGGGTCTCAGCGATCTGCGGCCTGAAGAGACGTTCACCAACGAATTCGCGGACAACGCGAAGTGACGTCCACCGCACTCCCCACGAGCACCCGTGCCGCGGTTATCCGCGAGCACGGGGCTCCGCTCTCCCTCGAAACCGTGCCGCTGCCCGAGCGCCTCGACGCCGGGGCGCTTCTCGTAGAGGTGCTCGCCTGTTCCGTGTGCGGCACCGACATTCACGGGTGGCTGGGGCACCTCACGATTCCGGCAGCGCTCCCCACCGTTCCCGGCCACGAAATGGTCGGCAGCATCATCGCGATGGGTGAGGGCGCCGACCGCGACTCCTTCGGTGAAGCGCTGCAGCCGGGCGACCGCGTGATCTGGTCGCACGCGCCGTGCGGATCGTGCGAGGGGTGCGCGACGCATCGCGACTCGGCGCTCTGCGAGCGGCCGCAGATGTACGGGTACCTCAACTGTGAAGAGCAGCCCTACGGCGCGGGTGGATTCGCGGATCACGCCGTCGTGCTGCCCCGTGCGGGCCGGGTGCGCGTGCCCGACGGGGTGTCTGACGAACTCGCGAGCATCGCCGCGTGCGCCGTGCGGTCGGCGGCCAACGCCGTCGAGACCCTGGGCCGCACGAAGCCGAGCGACACCATCGTGGTGCAGGGCAGCGGCCCGATCGGCCTGTTCGCCACGGCAATGCTTTCGCTCGGCAGTTTCCGCGACCTGATCGTCGTGGGCGGCCCGGACGACCGGCTGCGTCTGGCCGAATCGTACGGTGCCACGGCCGTCGTATCGGTCGAGGAGCATGCGACGCCCGAGGGGCGCGAGGCAGCGGTGCTGCGGGCGACCGGTGGCCGTCGCCCCACGAAGCTGCTCGAGATGTCGGGCGGCCGCACCGCGTTCGCGGAGGGGCTGCAGCTCGCAGCGAAGGGTGCCCGCTACGTGCTCATGGGCCAGGTCGCGGGGTGGGATGCCCCGAGCCCGCCCGGCCGCATCACCATGAAGAATCTGCAGGTGCTCGGAGCCTTCTCGGGGGCGATCGACCACTACCGTGAGGCCCTGCTGTTCCTGGAGCAGGCCGCAGATCGATTCGACTTCGGCGCGATCATCTCGAACCGGTACACGCTGGAACAGGTGAACGAGGCGTTCGAGAACATGCGGGCGATGCGCGACACGAAGGCGGTGATCCTGCCCCAACGCGGGTAGTCGCCCTCGCTCATTGCGGCCCCGGCTCATTTCGCCCCCGCTACCCTGAACCGAGAAGGGTGGGCGCATGGCAACCGTGAGCATCAACGGCATCGAACTGTACGAGCAGGTGTCGGGGTCGGGCGAACCCGTCGTGGTGCTCCACGGCGGGTTCTGCTCGCTCGAATCGCTCGCGCCGATCGCCGACGCGCTCGCAGCCGTGGCCCGGGTGCACGCGTACGAGCGGCCGGGCCACGGTCGCACCGCCGACCTGCCGGGCGACTACTCGTACGAGCGCAGCGTCGTCGAGGCGCTCGCCTATCTCGACGCGCACGGACTCGCCGATGCTCACATCGTCGGGTACAGCGACGGGGCGATCATCGGGCTCATGCTCGCCATGGCGCATCCCGGTCGGGTGCGCTCGCTCACCGCGATCAGCGCGAACCTCGATCCGTCGGCGTATGACCGCGATCTGCCCGCGAACGGGCCGGTGCTGCCTGAACTGCCGCGGCCGGTTGCGGTGGGCGATCCGGCGCCGGATCGCATCACCCCCGAGCGCCGCGCCTACGAGCGCCTGTCGCCCGACGGGCCCGAGCACGCCGACGTCGTCTTCGACAAGTGTCTGCGGCTGTGGACCTCTGAGCCTCACATCGCCGCCGCCGAACTCGCCCGCGCGACGTCGCCGACGCTGGTGGTCGGTGGTGACCGCGACACGGTGCGGCCCGCGCACTCGCTGCGCATCGCGGCGAGTCTGCCGAACGCGCGCCTCGCGATCGTGCCGGGAACCACGCACGGGCTCGTCGATCAGAAGCCCGAACTCATCACTGCGCTGATCCTCGACTTCTGGGCCGAGGTCGCGGAGGCCTGAGCGCGGGCACGGTGCCGCCGCGCCCGCCGCCTGCCCGCCGCCTGCCCGCCGCCCCGCGCCTGCCCTGCCCTGCCCTGCCCTGCGCCGCCCTACCGCGAGCGCACCCCTTTTGCGCGAGTGCACATCTATGTGAGGGGTGCTTTCGCGCAAAGGGGGTGCACTCGGGAGAGGGCGCCGTGCTGAGGTGGCGTATCGAGGGTCCCGCGGGAGAGACGGGACGCCGCGCGGGCTGGTGTAGTGCCCAGGACTGATCGTCGCTGACCTCGGCACCTCTGCCTCCCCGCGCGCTCCTCCCGAGTGCACCCCTTTCGCGCGAGTGCACATGTATGTGAGGGGTACTCTCGCGCAATAGGGGTGCGCTCGAGGGGAAATCGCCGCGGGGACGCCGCGCGAGCGCGCGCCCGGCAAGAACCCCCTACGCCGACCGGCGCAGCAGCCACACGAAGTAGGGCGCCCCGATCAGCGCGAGCATGAGCCCGGCGGGCAGCTGCGCGGGCGAGATCAGGGTGCGCCCGAGGGTGTCGGCGACGCAGACGAGCAGTCCGCCGAGCAGCATCGCGACCGGGATGATGCGCGCGTGCCGCGCTCCGACGATCGCGCGGGCGAGGTGCGGGGCGACGAGCCCCACGAATCCGATGACGCCGACGGCGACGACGCTGACGGCGGCGAGCACGGCCGCGATCGCGAGCATGGAGAAGCGCGTCTTCTCGAGCCCGATGCCGAGAATGCGGGGCGTGTCTTCGTCGATGGCGAGCAGGTCGAGGTGGCGGCGCAATCCGATGAGGATCGGCAGCGCGACGATCAGCGCGATCGCTACGGGCAGCACATCGGGCATCGACCGCCCGTAGGTGGTGCCCGAGAGCCAGGTCAGAATGCGGGGGGTGTTCCACGCGTCGGCGCGCAGCAGCAGGAATGTGGTGAGCGCGCTGAGCCCGTACCCGCAGCCGATGCCGATGAGCACGAAGCGGTCGGGCAGCATGCCGCCGCGCCACGACAGCAGTGCGATGAGCGCGAACGTGGCGAGTCCCATGGCAACGGCGAGGGTGATGAGCAGGGGGCGGCCGCCGCCCGACGTGACGGCGATGACCGCGCCGAGGCCGGCGCCCGCGGTGATGCCGAGCAGGCCCGGTTCGGCGAGCGGGTTGCGCACAGTCGACTGCACGACACTGCCCGAGAGGGCGAGCGCGGCGCCGGCGAGCACGGCTGCGGCGACCCGGGGCACGCGCTCGTCGATGGCGCGGGCGACGAGGTCGGGGGCGAGGCCGCGGGCCCAGAGCGCGAGGTCGCCGGTCTGCAGCCACAGGCTGCCCGCGAGCAGGCCGACGACGGCCGCCGCGATGAGCAGCACGGCGACGATCGCGAGGATCACGCCGAGGCGCAGCCGCGTGCGGCGGCCCGGTCGGGCCTGTGGCGGGGTGCGGACGCCGCCGGCGTCGCGCATGCGCAGGGCGAGCACGACGATGACGACGGCGCCGAGCAGCGCGGTGGGAATGCCGGTGGGGACGGAGGTGGCGCCCTCGGCGGTGAGCAAGGCGCGGAGGCCGGCATCGGCGAGCAGGATCAGCAGCGCGCCCAGCAGCCCCGACACCGGAATCAGCAGCAGGTGTCGGGTGACTGGGCGCACGCGTGATGCGATGAGGCGCGCGAGCACGGGGGCGCCGAGCCCGACGAACGCGATCGGCCCGGCGAGCATGACGGCGGTGCTCGTGAGCACGACGGCGCAGACCACGGCGATGAGGCGGGTGGAGCGGATCGGCACGCCGAGCGTCGAGGCGGTGTCGTCGCCGAGCCCAAGCACGTCGAGGCGGCGGGTGAGGAGCATCGCCGCGAGGAGGGCGACGACGATGAGGGGGAGCGCGCGCAGCGAGGCGTCGATGTTGAGCTGCGCCAGTGATCCGGAACCCCAGGCGAAGAGCCCGGTCGTGTTCTCCTTGAACAGGATCAGCAGCATCGCCGTGCCCGCGTCGAGGGCCATCGCGAGCGCCGATCCGGCGAGGATGAGGCGGGTGGTGCTCGCACCGGCGGTGCTGCCGGCGAGCGACAGCACGAGTGCGGCGGCGAGGAGGCCGCCGATGAACGCAACCGATCCCGAGGCCCAGAGCGGCAGCGAGAGCCCGAATGCGGCGACCGCGGAGAGTGCGAAGTACGATCCGGCGGTGACGGCGAGGGTGTCGGGCGAGGCCAACTGGTTGCGGGTGATCGACTGCAGCAGTGCGCCGGCAGCGCCCAGCGCGAACCCGACGGCGACGCCCGCGGCGAGGCGCGGCAGGCGGGAGCCGGTGAGCACATCGCCCACCGGCACGCCGCCGACCGATTCACGGGCACCGCCCGCGTAGCGCACGAGGTCCCAGACCCCGACGCCCGAGGTGCCCTGCGTGAGGTGCCACGCGCCGACCGCCACCACCGCGACGAGCAGCCCGACGAGCACCGCGATCCCGCTGGCACGCCCGCGCAGCCCGAGGTCGCCGGCGGCGTGCGCGTGCGCAGCAGGCGCAGCAGTCGCGCCGGGTGCGGGCCGAGTCGAAGCCGGCGCGGCTGCGGGCGTCGCGGTGCTGGTCGGGGTCATGGTGATCCTGTGCGGCGTTACTTCTGGAGAATGACGTCGACGAACGCGTCGACGGCCTGCTCACCCGACAGCGGGCCGCCGGCGCCCCAGACGCCTGCGGGGAACGCGTGCGCGCGGCCCTCCTTGACGGCGGGCAGCGAGGTCCAGATCGCGCTCTTCTCGAGCTCGGCGGTGTACCCGCCCTCCTCGTCCTTGGAGTAGAAGAGGTTCGCGTCGCCGACGGCGGTGAGGCCCTCGAGGTCGGTCTGCGCGAGGCCGTACGCGGGGTCAACGCCGCCGTTGCCGTAGGCCTTGTCGATGTCGTTCGTCCAGGCCGGGGTGAGCCCGAGCTGCTCGCCGAACGCGGTGAAGAGGGCGCCCTCGCCGTAGGGGCGGATCACGAGGTTGCTGCCCTCGACCCAGCCGTCGAAGAACACGAAGTCCTTCGTGGGCAGGTCGACGGTCGCGACCTCGTCCTTCGCGTCGGCGAGGTGCTGATCGAAATCGGCGAGCACCTGGTCGGCGCGCTCGGTGCGGCCGGTCGCCTCGGCGATCAGCGTGAAGACGTTCTTCATGTTGCCGATCGGATCCTTCGTGTCGGCGCCCACGGTGACGAGCACCGGAACGTCGCTCTCTTTCTCGAGCGTCTTCACGATGTCGGCGTCGGCCTCGAACGCCTCGACCACGATCAGGTCGGGCTTTGCGCCGTACAGCGCGTCGAGGTCGGGCTCGCCGCGGGTGCCGAGGTCGACGACGCCCTCGGGCAGTGTCTCCGCGCTGACCCAGGTGCCGTACCCCTCGGGGTCAGAGACGGCGACCGGCGCCACGCAGAGCGTCAGCGAGTCTTCGATCTGCTGCCACTCGAGCACCGCGACGCGCTTCGCCGGCTGATCGAGCTTCACCGTGCGGCCGACGCCGTCGGTGATCTCGACCGGGCCGGTCGACGTGGTCGTCGTGTCGTTCTGGCACGCCTCCGAGGTGGCCTGCGGCACGTCGCCGCTTCCGGCCTCGACGGTGGTGGTGCCGCAGCCGGCCGCGGTGAACGCGACGGCGGTGACGAGCGCAGCGGCGGCTGCGGTGCGGAGGGAGCGGGTCATGCGGGGGTCCTCTCGGAGGGGTCGGTGGTCTGGTGCGAGATTTCGGAGCCGGGCGCTCGATGCGCGAGCGGTGCGTGGCGCCCGATCGGGTCGATGCGCACGCGGCCGCTGCGCGGGTGCACCTCGACCTCCGCCTCGATGCCGTAGACCTCGCGGAGGTGCTCGGCAGTGAGCACCTCGGCCGGGATCCCTGCGGCGTGCACGCGCCCGGCATGCATCAGAATCAGTTCGTCGGCGACCCGCGCCGCGTGATCGAGGTCGTGCAGCACGATGCCGACCGCGACCCCGGTCTCTTCGACGAGATCGCGCACGAGGTCGAGTGTTTCGATCTGGTAGCGCAGGTCGAGGTGGTTCGTGGGTTCGTCGAGCAGCACGACCCCGGTCTCTTGCGCGACGCAGGCGGCGAGCCAGACGCGCTGCATCTCGCCGCCCGACAGCTCGCCGACGGGTCGCGTCGCCATATCGCGCACGCCCGTCGCGAGCATCGCGTGGTCGATCGCACGGCGATCATCGTCGGTGAGGCCGGCGAACCGGCGGCGGTGCGGGTGGCGCCCGAACGCGACCACTTCGCCGACCGAGAGGCCCTGCGGGGCGGGGCGGGATTGCGAGAAGAGGGTCACTTCGTGCGCGAATGCTCGAGCGGTCAGCAGCGAGACGGGGCGATCTTCGCGGTCGGCGCCGCCGATGGTGACGGCGTCGCGGGGAGCCGGGTGCAGTCGGGCGAGCGCGCGCAGCAGTGTCGATTTGCCGCTGCCGTTGGGGCCGATGAGTGCCGTGGCGCGGCCGGGTTCGAGCGCGATCGAAACGTCGTGCACGACGGCGCGGGCGCCATAGGAGAGGTCGAGCCGTGTGCCGCGCAGTGAGGCGGGCACGCGGGAAGAACCGGTGGGGGCTGCTGGGGGCATGCGGAGTTTCTGGTTCGGCGGGCTCGTGGCGGCGTCTGTTCCTCGGGTGCGCATCACGGTGCACGCGTCGCAGCTGAGGGTAGCCTTGCTTACATCAGATTAGTTCCGGATCGCCGACCTCTGCAATTTCCATGAACCCGCTGACCGGGGTGGAGATGTTGGGGGCAGAGCTCCGCCCCTCGCTGCACCACCTCCCGTCGCGCAGGAGAAATCTGCCCCCGCGGTCATGCCCTGGGCATCTCGCCCGCGCGACGCAATTTCTCCTGCGCGACGAGAGTCGACGAGAGGCGGCGGGCGGCCCGGGCAGAGACGCAGTCGCGGGATCGCCCGGCCCAGATCACCCGCGCGATTGTCGGCGGCATGCGTCACAATCGATGCATGGACGCCCACGAGTTGCAGCAGCGCGCCGCCGCGCGAGCCGATGAATTGCCCGGCGCGGTGCTCGAGCACCCGTTCGGGCCCGATGCCGACGTCTACAAGGTGCACGGCAAGGTCTTCATGCTGATCTCGGCACTGCGCGGCGACGGCATCGTCACGCTGAAGTCGGCCCCGGCCGACGCGAACGTGCTGCGCGAGGCCTACGCCGACATCGCGCCCGGCTACCACATGAACAAGAAGCACTGGATCACGGTGTCGGGCGGTGGGACGCTCGAAGCCGAGCTGCTCGATGATCTCGTCACCGAGTCATATCTGCTCGTTGTCGAGACCCTGCCGAAGCACGCCCGCCCCGTCGACCCGGCGCAGTTCGGGCGCCGCGCAGAAGAGGTGCGCTGACCCGGAGTGGGCAGTACTCTGGCTCTGATGATGACCAGTCAGGCCCACGCGGGCCGCTCCCGGATCGGCGACCTGGTCGCTCCCTGATCCGTGCCCCTCCTGGTGCGAGTGACACTTCACCCACTCGCATCGACCCAGGAGCATCATGACCGCACGTTTCAACCACACCATCATCGCCTCGCGCGATGCGGCCGAAATGGCCGACTTCTACGCGACGCTGCTCGAAGCCGAGCGCGCGCCCGGCTGGGGCCCGTTCCTCAACCTCAGCATCGCCGACGGGGTGCTGCTGCAATTCGCGTCTCCGCCCATGGAGTTTCCGCCGCAGCACTACGCCTACCTGCTCGACGACGCGCACTTCGATCGCGCGTACGACTGGATCTCCGAGTGCGGGCTCGAGCACTGGGCCGACCCGCAGCGTCAGCGAGCCGGCGAGATCAATGATGAGCACGGGGGCCGCGGGGTCTACCTGCTCGACCCGTCGGGGCACTACCTCGAGTTGATCACGCGCCCGTATCTGTAGGGCGAGAGGTTCCCTGTGAGTCGTCGGCTGACACCACCCGGAACACCTCGCTCAAGTGGTCACCGCGCAGAAAGTCGCCGATGCCGATCATGATGAGGCTGAAGATGATCTGCTCGGTGATCATCCATCCGGGGTAGAGCCCGGGAATCGCCGCCATGACGAGCGTGATGACCGGGAAGATCTGCGCGAAGAGTCGCAGGCGGCGGTACGCCCAGTACCAGCCGCGAGCGGCTCGCCAGGCGAAGTAGCAGAGGGTCACGGTCATGGCGAGCACCACGAACGAGCGCATCCACACGGCGAACGGCACGGTGCCACCTGCGGCGGTGATCCACACCGCGGCGACCGCGGCGGCAAGGCCGATCAGCAGCTCGACCACGAGCAGCCAGGTGATCCAGCGGAATGCGCGGCGCGTCTTCGGGTGCGAGAGGCCGGCGGCGGCCACGCGCACACCGGCCTGACGCCCGCCGGCGATGCGGTCGAGACGGAGCAGCAGGGCGTCGAGTGCCATGCCGTCAGCGTACCGAATCGCGCTGACGTCGCAGGGCGATCGGTGCTCGGGGCGCAACGGTCAACATTTGGGGGCAGGATCGGGGTGCGCGGAATGCTCCGCGCACCCCAGACCGTTAGTCCTGCGCGCTTGCGTGCGCGCGGGCGTGCTGCAGGCGGCGCGCACCGAACGCGAGGCCGCCGAGCACGATCAGCGCGGCACCCCCGATAACCCACGGGGTGAGCGACGCGCTGCCGGTGGTCGCGAGACCCGACGCGGTCGCTGCTGCGGGCTGTGCGGCTTCGGTTGCCGAGGAGGCCTCGGCGCTCGAGCCCGCGGCTCCCGACGCGTTCGTGCCCTCGGCGGCGGCCGATCCGGCACCGGCTGATGCCGAGCCGCCGTCGGCACTTGCGCTCGCATCGGCGCCCGCTCCATCAGCTCCCGACTCGGCGGTCGCTCCGCCATCGGCGTCGCCGACCGGTGTCGCCGCCGCGAGAGTGGCGGCGAATGCGAACGGCAGCGGGGGCTTCTCGGCGTCCATCGACGCGCCCGTGGTCAACCACCAGGGCTGCAGCTGGGGGTCGAGCCACTGCACGAAGTCGGCGGGGTACGAGTTGGGGTACGTGCGCGACTCGAGGGTTAGTGCGCGGTCGAAGAAGTCGGGTTGTGCGGTGAGCGCGTACGCATCGCCCTCGCTCGTCACCGACGCGTTCGAGAACGTGGCGAGTGTGACGCGGCGGTAGCCGTCGCTCTGCAGCGCACCGCTGACCTTCCACGAGACGTCGAAGCTCAGCGACCCGGTTCCGTCGGCGTCGATCTGCAGGCGGGGGTTGCCGAGGATCGTCGTCACTTCGGGTGCGAGGGCCGGGTAATGCTGAATGAAGATGCCGCCGTCCCAGACCAGATCCGCGGCTCCGCTCGCGCGGTCGACCCAGCCGGTGCCGTTCGAGAACCCGTAGTCGGTGCCGGTCTTCACCGCGTCGCCGAGTGCGCGCGGGCCCCAGGCCTGCATGTACGTGTTGATCGCCCAGGTGAGTGCACCGTCGGTGGTTGCGCTGGCGCCCGCGGGAGTCGCGCTGGCAGTCGGGGCAGCGGGCCCCTCCCACGGCTCGTTCACCGTCGGCTCCTCGGGGCCGGCCTCCTGGCCGGGGGTGACCTCGCGCTCCGTGACGACGGGGGTGTCGCCGGCCCGCGAGATCTCGCTCAGGCGGTCGGAGTAGGGGTGGCTCGCGAAGATGCGCGACCCGTCGGCGCTGATGCCGAGGCCCCAGGTGTCGGCGTAGGGCGATCCGGTGCCCTGGGTGACGCCCGCGGCGGTGAAGTCGACTGCGGTTTCCGCCGTCCAGGTGTCGGGGCGGATCACCGAGACCGTATTGGTGAAGCCGTCGGTGGTGACGACCTCGTGCGTCGCGGGGTTGACCGCCATCTCGTAGACGTTCTCGCCGACCTCGACGGGAGTGCCGACGAACCGGCCGTCGGCGACGCGCAGGCTCACGACCTTCGTGCGATCCCACGAATCGCTGATGGTCGGGTTGACGGCGATGTGCAGCTCGCCGAGGGTTTCATCCATGGCGAGAGCGGCGGCTCGGCCGCCGACCGGGGTGCCGTCGACGACGAGCGCCGAGACCGGGAACGCGAGCGAATCAACCCACGCGCCGGTGATGGTGCTGTAGCCGGTGATGACCTTTGCGCGGCCCTCGGCGATCCACACCATGTGGTTCGTGGCGTCGTACACCGCGTCCTTGATCAGCGGGTAGCGTTCGGTGCTGATCGCAATGGGGGTCGAGACCTCTCCTGTGTTCGGGTCGACGCGGGTGAGTGCCGTCGAATCGAAGACGTAGACCACGCCGGTGTCGGTGTCTTCGACGAGCCCGCTCGGATATGACGGTGTGCCCGCGAGCTCGCGGGTCTCGAATGTCGGCGACGTGAGGTCGACGATCGCGAGCGTCTGCGACGTGTTGAAGACGACGTAGAGGCGATTGCCGTCAGCGCTGAGCGCGATGTCGGTCGGGTCGCTCTGCGGCAGCGTGATGGTGCTGCCCGACGGGGCGCCCGTGGCGATGTCGAACCAGGTGATCTGGCCCGGGCCAGAGCTCGGATCGACGGTGACGTACACCCGACCGCGGGCGTCGTCGACGACCGCATCACGGCTGGTCTCGCCCACGGTTGCGGTCGTGGTCAGTGAGAACTGGGAGCTGTCAGCGTGCGCTGAAAGCGGGGTGAGGATGAGCGCGAGACCGGCGAGCAGCAGCGCGACGAGCGCTCCCGCCGCGGCGCGCGCGGAGACGGATGGGTGGAAAGCAGGCACAACAAAGCCCCTCAATGGCAGGCGGATACAATTAACAATCCATCATACTTAGGGTTGCCTTGCCTACATCGGCCCAATGTGGGCCGCGCGAGTGTCAAGGGAAATGCATAGACGCGGCCCGGAATGCGAGTCAGGCGCGCAAAACGGATGTGACTCAGGCTGACCTATACAACATCAGATGTATGACGCGCAATCGATCATTTCACATGTTGCGTTCGTACCTTCATAGCTAGGAACCGGTCGTTGTCACCGCATGGTCGGCTCCTTGACTCATGAAGTTCGGCTCCTGTCGGGTGTGCGCCCGCCGGGAGCCGAGCTGTTTCTCCGGCAGATGTCAGTCGCGCGGCAGGCGCGGCACCCAGCAGGCGACGCGGGCCGCGTATGCGTCGAATTCTGCGCCGAACCGGGCGCGCAGGTTGGCTTCTTCGTGCGGTCGCACGACCCAGTTCCAGAACAGCGACCCAGCCACTGCGTAGGCGACGACGAGCCATGATCCGAGAATCAGACCGACGGCGATTCCCTGCACGACTCCCGCGATCGCCATGGGATTGCGTACCCAGCGATACGGGCCGGCGACGACGAGGCGGGTGGCGGTCTCTGCCGGGAGCGGGGTGCCGGCTCCGCGGGTCGACATGGTGAACCCTGACCACAGCCCCAGCGCGCTCGCCACGGTCAGCAGCACGGCGCCGACGATCGGCACGGCGATCGGAACGCCGACGCGCAGCCCCCACCGCGACTCGAGCACCGTGATGATGACGGGGAGCACGAGCAGAAAGCCGCCCCAGAACACGACGATCTGCTGCGCGGTGCGCGCCACGTGCCGACCCGCGGGCGCGGCGGAGGCCTCGCGGAACGCGAACGGGCCGACGAGTACCCATTCGGTGGGGAGGCGACCGCGCCAGACGAGCAGCCCGGCCCCAACACTGCCGGCGGCGGCGAGCACCATCGCGAGCGCGCCCCAACCGGCGAGCCCGGTCGCCGTCGCGTACCCGCACATGCCCGCGGCGACGAGAGCGGTCCAGGGCACGGCGATCCAGATCGCCCACCGCACGCCGCACGCGACCAGCGCCGAGGCGACCACGAACAGGGGAATGTCGAGTGCGGCAGTCAGTGCGGGATCAAGCCCGCCGAGCGTCGCCGTGCATACCGAGGGCAGGCTGGACACGCAGATCCACCATGCGGCGCCCGCAATCGCCTGCACCGCGAAGTACGCGCGGCCGAGTGCGGGTGTGAACATGCGATGCGTCGCCGAGTGCGCCGTCATCGTCGAACTAGACCAGCCCCATCTGGCGCGCACGCGCGAGCGCTTCGGTGCGGCTCGATACCTTCAGCTTTCGGTAGATGCTGCGCGTCTGCGTCTTGATGGTGTTCGACGAGACGTGGAGGTCGCCGGCGATGTCGTCGATCGATCCGCCGCGCGCGAGCTCGACGAGCACGAGCGCTTCGCGCTTCGAAAGCTCCTCGAGCATCACCTCGTCGCCCGCGAACGGGGTGCCCGGGGGCTGGCGCCAGATGTCGGTCGGCACGAGCGAGCGCAGCACGGCGATGTCGCCCGCCGGCAGCCACGACAGCGGCAGCCGGTTGTCGAGTCGATCGAGCGTGAGCAGCGCCTGCGTGGCGAGCGTGGTCGCGAACTCGGCGTTGCCGAGGCGCGCGTGGGTGGCAGCCCGCAGCAGCTGGTGCTGCACCGCTTGAGACGGAAAGAGTTCGGACTCATCGATGGCTTCGAGCTGCGCGAGCGCCTCGTTGGGCTGCGACGAGAGCAGCGCCAGACGGGTGCGCGCCAGCAGCGTCGCCGTGTTGTCGCCATCGTGGGTCAGCGCAGCACGGGCGCGAATCAGGTCGCCGGTGGCCAACAAGAACTCGCCGCGCAGCGATTGCAACTGTTCGGCCCAGCCGTCACTGATCGGGAAGTGCTGGCGCTGCGCGAGCGCGGCGTCGAACTCGTGCAGCCCGCGAGCGGCCTGGTCGGCCATGAGGCGCGTCGCCCCGCGGGTCCACACGATCGCAGGCCAGAGCTCGAATTCGTCGAGGCGATCGATCACGGGCTGCAGGGCGTCGAATGCGGCTTCATGGCGACCGAGGCTCGACGCGCGCATCGCGGTCGCGAGGTGCCACCCGATGCTCTGCAGCGACCCCTGCCAGCCGGGGCGCGAGCTGTCGATGGCGCTCAGCTCGCGCTTGGCCGCGCGCAGGTCGCCGAGGCGGCCGTGCGCGAACGCCAGCACCGCATGCAGGTGCGCTCGGCGCCCCGAGTGCGCGTCGTCGCTCGACTCCGCCGCCAACTCGATGGCCGCGGGAATGCGGGCGGCCAGAATCTCAGTGATGATCACCTGCATGCGCGCGGCGAACATGCCGGATCGCCAGCTCGGCGACCCCATCGGCCCGAGGCGCAAGAACTCCTCGCCGACCTCGGCGGCCTCGGTGTATTCGCGGTTCACCCGCAGGCCGGCGAACCGTGCGAGCAGCAGCAGGCGCCCGGCAGCCCCCTGCACATCCGCAGCGCGCGAGGCGAGGGTCGGCATGCCGATCTGCAAGAGCTCGCGAATGCGCGGCGTCGGAATCGTCGCCGTTTCGCTCAGCGCAACCGCGATCATGATCGGAATCGTGCCCTCGCGAGACATCCGCTCAGGCGATATCGTCTCCGCAATCGTGATCAGTTCTTGTGTGCGGCGGCCGCTGATCTCCGAGTAGTTCCGCACGAAGTGCGGGAAGATGGCACGGTCCATATGGCCGTCGATGAGCAGCTCGAGTATTTCGATCGGATCGGCGAGCTCGTAGAGCTGCTCGAAGGCGAGGCGGCGAATCTCGGCCACGCGATCCTCCGAGAATTCACGCAGTGCGCGAGGGCGCAGCGCCGTGCTCATCAGCGTGTGCAGGCGGAAGGTCTTGCGCCCCGCCGCCATCGCGATGCGGCCGATGCCGGCCTGGTCGAATCGCTCGAACCACGACCATGCGGCGGCACCGCCGAGTTGTTCGGCCAGGCGCTCATCGACCTCGGGGCTCAGTGCCGAGGCGAGTGCGAGGTCGGTGGCGGCGCCGCTCTCGAAGGTTGGGGCGAAGTCCGCGAGCAGGCCTTCGACGCCGCTTGCGACCTCGTCGGTCGACGGTCGACGCGTGCCCCCGCGCGAGAGCTGCTGCATCACCGACAGCGCGAGGCGCACCGCGAGCGGATGCCCTCGGGTCGCGCGGCGCAGGGCCGTGACCTCAGAATCGGTGAGCCGGTAGGGGAGCGAGCGCGCGACCGCCGCGAGCTCGGTCGCGCTGAACGCCAGCTCGTGCGAGCCCAGCACGGTGACGTCAAGGCCGGCGGCAGTCAGGGGAACTTCGAAACGCGTCGTCGACCGTGACGTCGCGAACAGTTGGAGGTGCGGCGATCGGCGCAGCAGCGAGACCAGCTGATCTTGCAGATCGGCGCCGATGAAGTGGAGATCGTCGATCGCGAGCGTGATGGGGAAGGGATCGCGCATCGTGGCGGAGATGACGAGCGAGAGGGCTTCCTGCGGAGGGATGCGCCCACTCATATAGTCGTTGGTCAAGCCGCCGAAGGTTTCTGGGCGGGCCGCAGACAGTGCTTGCAGCATCCGCAGCCAGAAGCTCCGGGGCTCGCTGGCACCCTCGTCGAGTGCGATCCAGGCGACCTGCCGCTCGGCTTGCGTCGGGAGCCACTGCGAGATCAGCTCAGTCTTGCCGGCGCCCTGCTCGGCATTGAGCACGACAATGCGGCCGGCAGCCGCGAGTTGCGAGAGCAGCTCCGCACGCCGCAATTGACCGTTCGCATCGAACGAAGAAACGCCGTCGTCGGCAACGTCTCCCGGCACCGCGCTCTCCTTGTTCCCCCCGTGACCGAACCGGGGCTGTGCGCGAGCACAAGCGCCTTCCGGGTTCAGCCGGCCCTGTGTGGACCCCATGTCAGCTTAACCGGAATGTTATGTCTGGTGCTCGACGTGTTGACGCGGCGGTATTCCGCGGCAGCGCGGTGCCAGCAACAGTCTGTCTCTGGACCGGGGGAGAGACTCTGTCACAGATTCGACACACGAGCGCAGTATGCTCAGGGGCAAGATTCCGCCGGATCACCCGGCGCCTCAATCGACCTGGAGAAATCAATGAAGATTCGTTACGCGCTCCCCGCTCTCGCAGCGGCGGCCCTGCTCACGCTGACCGGTTGCGTCAACAACGCGGAGTCGGAGGGCGGCGGGTCGGGCAGCACCTCGGCTCCGTCGGCCGACATCACCGCAGACGACGCCGCGGTCGCGCTCCTGCCGAAAGACATCAAGGACTCGGGCGAACTGACGATCGGTACCGACGCCGAGTACCCGCCGAACGAATACAAGGATGCCGATGGCAATCCGACCGGCTGGGGCGTGACGCTCGCTGAAGCGGTCTCCGCGAAGCTCGGCCTCGAGCCCAAGTGGGAGATCCTCGGCTTCGACAGCATCATCCCCCGCATCCAAGAGGGCGCGCTCAACATGGGCTCGTCGTCGTTCACCGACAACGTCGAGCGCCAGAAGTCGGTCGACTTCGTCGACTTCCTGAACGCCGGCACGCAGTGGGCATCGGCCAAGGGTGAAGATGTCAACCCGGACGACGCTTGCGGCCTGGTCGTCTCGGTGCAGGCGGGCACCGTGCAAGACACCGATGAGCTGCCCGCGAAGTCGAAGGCCTGCACCGACGCCGGCAAGGAAGCGATCCAGATCTTGCGCTTCGACGGTCAGCCCGAGGTCACCCAGGCCGTCGTCGACGGTCGCGCCGCGGCATTCTCGGCCGACCTGCCCGTGACCGGTGACGCCGTCGCCAAGCTCAGCGACCAGCTGCAGATCACCGGCGAGGTCTTCGACGCCGCACCGTACGGCTTCGCCACGCAGAAGGGCAGCGACACGACCAAAGCCGTGCAGGCGGCGCTGCAGTCGCTCATCGACGATGGCACGTACCTCGACATCCTGAAGGAAGCGGGTATCGAGTCGGGTGCCGTCACCTCCGCCGAGATCAACGCCGGCACGGAGTGATCGCGTAGATCATGACCACCAGCACCACTCCCGGTGCGGGGCAGAGCGCCCCGCACCCCGAGTCGGAGGCCATTGAAGCCATCCGACTCCGGCACCCCTGGCGCACGGTCTTCGCCGTCGTGCTCATCGTGCTCGCCGGGCTCTTCATCTACGACACCGCCGTCAACCGTCCGGTCTACAACTGGGGCGAAGTCGGCAAGTACCTCTTCGACGTGCGCATCGTCGAGGGTGCCTGGTACACGCTGCAACTGACGGTCTACTCGATGATCATCGCGGTCGTGCTCGGCGTCACCGTCGCCGTGATGCGGCAGTCGCCGAACCCGGTCGTCAAAGCCGTCGCCTGGGTCTACCTCTGGCTCTTCCGCGGCACCCCGGTGTACGTGCAGCTCGTCTTCTGGGGCCTGATCCCGACGATCTACAAGTCAATCAGTCTGGGAATCCCGTTCACCGACGCCGTCGCAACGCTGAACACCAAAGACCTGCTGAGCTACTTCACGCTCGCCGTGATCGGCCTGGCACTGAACGAGGCCGCCTACATGGCCGAGATCGTGCGCGCCGGTCTGCTCTCCGTCGACAAGGGGCAAGACGAGGCGGCGACCGCGCTCGGCCTCGGCTGGTGGCACACCATGAGCCGCGTCATTCTGCCGCAGGCCATGCGCGTCATCATCCCGCCGACCGGCAACGAGGTCATCTCGATGCTCAAGACGACCTCGCTCGTGACCGCGGTGCCGTTCACGCTCGACCTCTACGGTCGTGCGCGCGACATCTCGGCGGTCACCTACCAGCCCGTGCCGATGCTGATCTGCGCGTCGATTTGGTACCTGACGGTCACGTCGATCCTGATGGTCGGGCAGTACTTCCTCGAGAAGAAGTTCGCGAAGGGCGTTTCGCAGCGCCCCGACGTGATGAAGCCGACCGTCGAAACCCAGTCGGTGCGCGTCATCGGCCTCACGGACGACACCCACCCGACCTACCCCAGCGCGGGTGGCGGCGAGAACATCGTGCCCCCGCACGAACGACCCGGAGGGGGAGGCGCATGAGCGTCCACGCGACCGATACGCCCATGGTGCTCGCCCAGGGCGTATCGAAGGCATACGGCTCGAACCTCGTGCTCAAGTCGATCTCGCTCGAAGTGCAGCGCGGTGAAGTGCTCTGCCTCGTCGGGCCATCCGGCTCGGGCAAGTCCACGTTCCTGCGCTGCATCAACCACCTCGAAACCGTCAACTCGGGCCGCCTGTCGGTCGATGGCGAACTCGTCGGGTACAAGCAGAAGGGCGACAAGCTCTACGAAATGCACCCGCGCGAAGCGGCAGCGCAGCGCCGCGACATCGGCATGGTGTTTCAGCGCTTCAACCTGTTTCCGCACATGACCGCGCTCGAAAACGTGATGATCGCGCCGACCCTGCTGAAGAAAGGCGACCGCGCGAAGCTGAAGTCGCGCGCGATGGAACTGCTCGCACGCGTCGGGCTCGCCGAGCGCCACGACTACTACCCCGCCCACCTCTCGGGCGGCCAGCAGCAACGCGTCGCCATCGCGCGAGCACTCGCCATGGAACCGAAGCTGATGCTCTTCGACGAGCCCACCTCAGCGCTCGACCCCGAACTCGTCGGCGAAGTGCTCGACGTGATGAAGGGCCTCGCCGAAAGCGGCATGACGATGATCGTCGTGACCCACGAGATGGGCTTCGCCCGCGAAGTCGCCGACAAGCTCGTCTTCATGGACGGCGGCGTCGTCGTCGAAGAAGGCGACCCCACCGAAGTACTCACCAACCCGCAGCGGGAGCGCACCAAAGCGTTCCTCTCGAAGGTGCTGTAGGTCTTCCGCTGCCCTGCAGCGCAGACCGCAAAGCCCGGCTTCGGCGTTCATTGCGATCTCGCGATGTGCCAGTTCGCACATCGCTCGATCTCAAATACGCCGAAGCCGGGCTTTGCGGTCTGCGCTTCCGGGCGGCGTCACCTCACCGCAGCTTCGCTCAGTCGGCGCTCAGGGGTCAGCGTGTGACAAGCGTCTGCGTTTCAGCGTCTGCGCGCTACGCGCCCTCGCCGAGGTCGTTCTTGATCTTCGTCGTTGACACGCCCTCGGTGCGATCGAGGTAGATGACCTCGCAGTAGGGGCGCAAGATCTCGAAACGCTCGTCGCCCTCCCAGTCGCCGCCCATGACCACGGCGTCGATCTCGTACTTCTGCACGTCGCGAATCTTCTGATCCCACGCCTCTTCAGGGATGACGAGGTCGACGTAGCGCACCGCTTCGAGCATGTTCTTGCGCGTCTCGTAGTCGTGGTAGGTCTTCTTGCCCTTGCCGGCGTTGAACTCCTCGGACGATGCGGCGACGACGAGGTAGTCGCCCAGGCCTCGTGCGCGACGCAGCAGACGGATGTGGCCCCAGTGCAGCAGGTCGAACGTTCCGTAGGTCAGAATCCGCTTCATCCCCCCAGTGTACGTTCCGCGGATGTGTCGAGCCGCAGGGGCGCCAGCGCGACAGTTCGCAACCGGGTCAGTTGAGTTCGATCACGCCACTGACGAGGTACGCGTAGAGATCCCGCACAATGTCGGTGCCCTCCAAGCGGTCGCCCTCGCGCACCGCGACCGCCAGCGCGTCGATGGTCGACGCGATCATCCGGGGGTTCCGGGCCGCGAAGAGGTTGCGCACACCGAACGCCAGCGCCGGTCGCTGCGCACGGTGCTGAGCGGCGAGATAGATGTTCTTGGCATACTGCGCCAGCAGGTCGATGAGATCCCAGACGGCCTCGCCGCCGGCGAGCTGGTCGACCTCGGGTTGCGTCCAGATCTCGATCGCTGCGTCGGCTGCGCGACTGAACTCGACGAGTTGCGTGGGGGTGGCGTGCGCGATGCCTTGATCTGCCGCCACGGCGGAGAGGCCGGCCGCTGAGGCCGCGATCGCGACGAACCAGTTCACCGACGGGGAGATCACGGTGCCCGATTTGCCACCGCGCAGTTCGACGAGGTGGCGGCTCTCGAGCACGGTGATGGCCTCTCGGGCGGCCGCAGGGCTCACCTCGAGGTCGGCGGCGATCGACGCGGCGCGAAGCGTCGCTCCGGGGCGGAGATCGCCCGAGAGAATGCGTGCTTGCAGGCGATCGACGGTCGAATCACGACTCGTGCGCCGCACCACGGGCCGGGCCGCGGGCTCGTCGACGGCGTCGAGCAATCGTGCGGAATAGAAGATGTCTCCGCCGCTCCACGAATTCTGCATCGCGCCTCCTGGTGAGTGGTGCCCAGCCTAGTCGCGCTGCAGGGTCGCCGCTGCGGCTCGCAAGGGCAGCACCGAAGCTTGGGTGAACAGGGTCACGATGCGGTCGCGCAGTGCGGCACCGTCCCCGTCCACGACGGCGACGCGCATGTGTTCGAGCTGCTCGCGATTGAACGCGGCGAGCGCGTCGTCGATGGGTCGTGTGAGCACGGTGCGTGTGAGGTGCAGTGCGAGTCGATCGTTCAGCAGGTCGAGAATGACGCGGTTTCCGGCGGCGTCGACGATCAGTGCCCAGAGCGTGAACCACAGTTTGAGTCCGTCGCGCATGGCAGAGCGAGTGAGATCTGAGAGCAGCAGCGCATCGATGCGGTGCAGGATCGCCGTGCGTTGGTCAGGGGTGTACGTCGGGCAGGCGGTGAACGCGCAATATGAGATCAGCGCCGACGCAGACTCCGCGCGGTCTGCTTGGGCAGTGAGATCGACGGGCGCGACACGGGTGAATCGATTTGCCGACATCTCGACGAGGCCGGCATCGACGAGACGAATGATGGCTTCACGAATGGGGGTGCGTGACACGCCGTACTCGTTCTGCAGGTCTTGGTCGCGAATCTCATCGTGCGGTTGCAGCCGGCCCGACACGATCTCCTCCGCGAGGTGCGCGAACACCTGATCGCGAATCAGTGTGCGCGGTCGAAACGGTGTGGGGGACGAGGGCTCCATAGCGCCCACGTTAGCCGCCCGGAAACGAGAGGGCATCAAGTATGTGGAACTGAAATATGAGTACGAGATTCCAAATGTATGCATGCTGATTGCCGAGCGCTCGTCCGATGCAGCTCGCACCCAACAGTCAAAGGAACACCCCATGGCACAGAACACTCGCAAGCGCGCACTCATCGCCGGCGGCATCGCCGCACTGCTCATCGCAGGCGTCTCGACCGGTGGCGCACTCGTCACCCGTGACAGCACGATCTTCGACAACGTCTTCGGCACGGCGAGCGAGGTCCCCCCGACCCCCGCCGAGATGACGGTCACCGGCGACGCGATGTCGAAGGTGTTCACCGCAGCCGTCGACGGCGAGTTCGAGTACGAGAACTACACCGTCACGAACCTGTCTGCAGACAACAGCCTGAAGTTCAACGTCTCTGCGAAGTCGCAGGGTGGCAACGCCGACGTGGCAAAGCTCATGGCGAACCTCGACACCCGCGTGGTCATCGACGGCACCACCATTCCGACCGGCAAGCTCAACAACATGGCGATTCCGGCCGCGAGCCAGCCGACCATCGCGAAGGAAACCGCCAAGAACGTGCGCGTCGAGGTCTTCATCGCCGACGCTGCGGCGTTCCAGGCGGCCAACATCGCTCCCGACACCGAGCTGACCGTCGACTTCCTCTTCGACAGCATCTTCCTGCCGTAATTCCGTCGACGGGCCGGGCGCACTCGCCCGGCCCGTCCGCACGTTCAGACACGAAAGCGAATCGAGCTATGAGCGCACTCATCCATGCCTGGCGCGTCGCCGCCGCACTGGCACTCGCCCTTCTCGTCGCACCTCTGATCTGGACGTGGGGCAGCGGCGATTACTACATGGTCGTCACCGGGGAATCGATGTCGCCGACGTACGCCGTCGGAGACGTGCTCGCGGTGCAGCGCCCGGCGGGCGATGAGTTGATGCGGGATCGCCAGATCGTGGTGGTCTCGACCACTCCGGGCAACAAAGCTGAGCAATACGTGCACCGCGTGATCAGCCACACCGATGAGTCCGCGACACTGCAGGGCGACGGCAACGAGATCGCCGACCCGGCACCGGTCACGCAAGATCTGGTGATGGGCACGCCACGGTTTGCGCTGCAGGGTGTCTGGGCCGATGCATTCCGGTTCATCGAGAGCTGGGGCGGTCGCGTCGTCATCGCGATCACCATGCTTCCCGCCTTCGTCGTCTCGCTTCGCAGGCCGGCCCGTCTCCAGGCTTTCGCAGACACCTCCACTTCTCGCTCAGAACAGGCCACGGTAGGCGCATGATTTCTCCACTTCGCATCTCGGCAGCGGCGCTCAGCGTCGTCTGCATCATCGCAGCCCTGCTGGGCGCATCGGTTGCTCGAGCGACGGCGGATGCCGGTGACTCTTCGGGTTCGGGCCTCACCGTCACCCCGAGTCACGGCCTCTTCGACGTCGAGCTCGCCCCGGGTCAGGTCGAAACACGCATCGCGACCGTCACGAACCTGCAGGGCACGGCGATCCAGTTGCACCTCACCCCTGTCGTCACGGAGCACCAGGGCGACCGGGCGTCGACCGAGCAGGTGCTCTTCGCGGCGAACGCCGACGGCACTTGCCCCGATACGCACGATCTGACGCTGACCGGTGGCGGCTCGATCTCTCATGGTGCCCTGGCCGCAGGTGAGTCCCGCGACGTCTGCATCTCGGTCGAACTGCCGGCCGACGCCACCCCCGCCCCGCCTGGCACGGTGACCGCTGACCTCGTCTTTACGACGATGGCGGGCGGCGACGCGGGTGCCGATGGTCGCGGCGGGCCGTCGCTTGCGCAGACCGGCGGCGTCGCGCCACTCGTGCTGCTCGGCGTCGCCGGGGCCGCACTCCTGACCGGAACCGCGCTCAGCGCACGACGAAAGCAGATCTCCCATGCGTAGCCATGTCCGAAGCATCTGGATGCGCCGCATCCGTACCTCGCGGAGCGTCGCAGCCCGAGCCGTCTGCGGTGTGGTCATCATCGCCGCACTCTGCGCGCCGCACATGACCAGTACCGGTGGTGCGCGCGTGACCGATGAAAGCACCATCTTCGACAATTCCGTGGTGTATCAGCCGAACGCGGTCGCCACGTACTCCGTGTTCGCGGGGAGCACTTTCTCTGGGCAGGCGGGCAACGGCTCGACGTCAGCGGCCACTCCGTTCGGGCAAGTTCAGCCGGAATCGTTCATGCCGCGCGGAACGCAAATCGTCGAGAGAATTCATGAGGTCAACGTCAACCTCGCGCGCACAAGCTCGGGTGAGGTGTATGCCTGGGGGATGAGTTCGGACGGTCAACAAGGGCAGGGCCCTGGCGTGCCTCGTGACGCGGCGATTCGCCCGATGCTCGTCGATTTCTCCGGGACCCGCGCGGCCGGTCAGCCAATCACGGCACTCGCAACCAATGAGAGCGCCGTTTACGCACTGACCGACCGTGGAGATGTCGTCGCTTGGGGGAATGCCGCGAGCGGAAAACTCGGGAATGGGGCTTCGAGCGACATTTTCGCTCCGGTAGACGTGGATCAGTCCGCGATGGGAGCCGTCGATGCCGTGTTCGGGATCTACAAGGGCGTCTGGTTCCGAGCATCTGATGGCAGGATGTGGGGTGTTGGCGACGCCACGATGACGACTGGCATAGAGCACCCGGCTCCCGGCGTTGCAATTGCCACACCGGTCGAGATCACGCACCTGCCGTTCGATGCGGCGCACCTCAAGAAGACTGCCGCCGTAGGCCGGCTCGGCCAGGGGGGATATTGGGGCGGTGCGTTCGCGCTGCTCGATACCGGCGAACTGTATGCGTGGGGGTACGACGATGTCATCTACGGGCACCTCGGTCTGGGGGCGACGCGGAAGGTGTTCACGCCGACGCTGAACCCGACACTTCATGGGATTCCGATCGTCGACATCGCGGCCAACGTGCGCATGGCCACGGGTATGGCACTCGCGGAGAACGGAGACGTCTACACCTGGGGGCGGGGTGACGAAGGACTGCTCGGTTCCGGGACATTCCTTGCCTCAGAGTTTCCGAGGCGCGTCACACTGCCCGCGCCCGCGGTACGCATCAGCATGGGCGTCGCAAATGCTCTCGCACTGCTCGAAGACAACTCGTTGTGGGCGTGGGGCACCGCGATGGATCGGTCTTTTGGTAAGGCAATTGCAAATGGTCAGTACCCCGCTCCGCAGCAGATTCCGACGGATCGGCCCCCGCTGCGCGGCGCAGTCATCATTGAGATTCACACGGGAAGCCCGGCCTCACGGTTGCAGGTAGTGGCGAATGCCGACCCGTCAGTTGCGCCTCAGCGGGGCACGGTGATCCCGAGCGATGCGCCAGCTGCTTCGAACACGGCGCCACTCGCCTTCGACGATGCAACGATCGTGGTCGAAGAGCCGGACGCGCCGCTGACCGTGACGGGTACCGGTGCACCTGGGAGCACGGTCACGATCGACGCCATCGCGATCGAGAGCGATACGCAGGAGTCTGAGTTGCCGCTCGAGGCCGACCCCGCAGCAACCGCTGCCGAGTCGGGGGCACCTGCGGAACCCGAACGAGAAGTGATCGAAGCGCCTGAAGGTGCGTTGCAGTCGGCGTCCGAGCTTATTCGCAAAGCTGACAACGATCTCGAAGAGGCCGACGTGTCAGTAGCGCCGCTCACGCGGCAGCTCGGTGCCGTAGTCGTGGAGGCCGATGGTACCTGGGTGCTCGAACTCCCCACTGGGGTGGATGACGCGGTAGATCAACTCGTGGCGACCACTGCTACAGAACGAGCCGTTGCCGACATCGAACACGCGAGTGCTGCAGCGTCGGAGGACGGATCGGAAACGGCGTGCGACGTGCCGCTGAGCCCGGAAGCGCCCGCGCTGACGCCCGACGAAGGGGCGCGAGCAGATTCCGGGCGCACAGCAGAGGCGGTGAACTGCAGCGACACCGATGCGCGGAGCGAGCCGACGCCAGATGCCCGATCGGCCCTTCCGGGGTCAAGCCCCTGCCCATTGTCAGTGGCCAGGCGTACCCTCGAAATGTGGCCGATGTGCCACGAGGCTCACCTGAACGAGGAGGCACCATGACGCTAACGAACGAGCACCGCACGCCCGATCATGAGTCTGACCCGGCTCACAATGTCGAGGTCGGCCAGGAGTGGACCGACGAGGGCGGCGCATCGCATCTCGGGCCCGCAACGCACACGAAGGCGTCCGACCCCGAGACGATCACCGACGACGAAGAATAGCCTCGGCGAGGCGAGTGCCCGACCGGCAGCAGAGGGGAGCTGCCGGTTGGGCTTCGTCGTGCGGATTACGCGACGAGCACCCAGATGCCCGCGATCGCTGAGACGAGCGCGATGAGCAGCGCGATGCCGATGAGCACCGCGTGCACCTTCAGGAAGGTGGTCGCGCGGCCCTGCTCGTCGCGTGCGCGGGAGTCTTTCGCCACCCGCGTCCAGAATCGCGGCCACACGACCACGTTGTAGAGGGCGTTGATGAGCAGCAGAATTCCTGCGAAGACGGTCATGGCCCCAGTCTAGGCGGCTGCCCCGCGCGAGGCCCGCGCGCTCGTCACACCGAAGATCAGCTCGATGACGGCGACGCCGGCGAGCATCAGCAGCACGGCGGGCCACCCGACGCCGGCCTCGACGAGCAGGCCCGGCACCAGGGGCCCGGCGGCTGCAGCACCGTACCCGATGCCCTGGCTGACCGCGGAGAAGGCGGCCGTCTGCGCCACACTCGGCGCCGTGAAGACGATCAGCGCGATCGAGAGCCCGAAGGCCGAGCTCAGGGCGATGCCGAGCACCGCGATTGCGACCGGCATGAGCGCGACCGGGGCGAACGCGAGCCCGAGCAGTCCGGTGATCGCGAGTGTCGCCGTGACGGTCAGCAGGCCGATGCGCCAGTGCGCGCGCGACGCGAGGCTGGGGGCCGCGAGCGATGCGGGCAGCCCGGCAATACTCATCCATGCGAGCAGCAGTCCGGCCTGCGCCGGGTCGGCACCGCGGTCGACCGCGATCGTGGGCAGCCACGCCGTCAGCGAGAAGTAGATAAGTGCCTGGCAGCCGAAGAACCCGGTCACCGGCCACAGCCCGCGGGCGCGGAAGATCGATTCCCGCGGCGCATCGTGGGCCACGCTCGCGCCGCGTTCACCGCCATCGACGCGCTTGCCGAAGACGAGTGCGAGGCCCAGGGTGACCAGCAGCGGCACCGCCCATGCGGCCAGCGACGGGCCGACTCGATCGCCGAGCGCGTGGAAGAGCGGCACTGAGAGCGCGGCGCCGGTCGCGGCGCTGACGCCGAATGACGTGGTGTAGATCCCGGTCCAGAACCCGCCCCGGGCCGCGAGCGCGTGCCGAATGATCTGCGGCGCGAGAATGCCGAGCAGCGCGATCGAGGCGCCCACGATGACGGTTCCGGCGAAGAGCGTGCCGGGCACGAGCGGGCGCAGCAGGGTCGCGAGCGCGAGCGCGGCGAGCAGTGCGGCGATCGCGCGCGAGAGCCCGAGGCGCGACACGAGCCAGGGGGCAAGCGGTGAGGCGAGGCCGAAGAGCAGCACCGGAATGGCGCTCAGGATCGCAATCGCGGTGTGCGACAGCTCGTAACCGGCGCCGATCTCGCTGAGCAGCGGGGAGACGCTCGTAATCGGGTAGCGAACGCTCAGCCCGACGGCGATCGTGAGTATTCCTGCGGCGACTCCCTGACGGCGGTCAGGGCTGTTCATCGAGCAACTGCTCTTGTTGCGACAGCACCCCGAGGGCGGCGTCGCGGGCCAGATCGGCGTCGCCGGCGGCAATCGCGTGCAGCAGCGCCTCGTGCTGGTCGGCCTGATCGGGGTCGGTGCCGGCGGCCAAGCATGAGGCGTCTGAAATCGACTCGCGCAGCGACGCGTCGAAGCTCGAGTAGATGTCTGAGAGCAGCTGGTTGCCCGAGACGTCAGCGATCGCCAGGTGGAAGGCGACATCGGCTTCGGTGAAGGCCTCGGTGTCGCGGTCTCGAATCGCGTCGCTGCGCTGGGCGAGCAGTGCGGTGAGGCGTTCGACATCGGCGTCGTCGCGAGCGGTCGCGGCCTCCGAGGCAGCGAGCGCGTCGAGTGCGCGTCGCACGCGGATGACCTCGCGGCTGTCGGCGGAGTGCAGGGCGCGGCGTAGGGCGACCTGGGTCGGGTCGGTCGCAATGACGTAGGTGCCGTCGCCCTGGCGGGCCTCGAGCAAGCCGAGCTGCACGAGTGCGCGTACGCCCTCGCGTACGGAGGGGCGGCTGACGCCGAGCGCGACGGTGAGCTCGGCTTCGGAGGGGATGCGGGTGCCGAGCACCCAGCGCCCCTCGCTGATCTCGCGCTTCAGCTCATCGACAACAGTGTCGACCAGGGAGCGCCGTTGAATGTGTCGCACGTGACCATCCTTGCAGATTGCGGGAGTTGTATGGTTATCATATGTCTTACGTTTACCGGACGCCATCCCAGCGGCCGGTTCGAGCGAGATCTTCCGAGAAAGGTTCACCAATGACGGCGACCCCTCCGCCCCTGCTGCGCACCCCCGGCCTCGTCGACGGCCACATCCACCCCGACAAGTCGTCGTGGGGCCGTCCGTGGATGTCACGGCGCCCCGCGAGCACGCTCGCCGAACTCATCGAAAACGACCGCGCGACGCAGTTCGGGTACGACACCTCGGTCGAAGAACGCGCCTTTGCGCTCTTCTCGAACGCGCTCGCGAACGGCACGCTCGCGCTGCGCGCGCACGTGGATGTCGCCTCCGAGCTCGGCACGGCAAACGTCGAGGGCGTTCGCGCCGCAGCGCAGCGGTTGCCCGATCTCACGGTGCAGATCGTCGCCTTTCCGCAGTTCGGTCTGCTCACGAACCCGGGCACGCTCGAGGTCATGGCCGCGTCGCTCGACGCGGGTGCCGACCTGGTCGGCGGCATCGATCCGGGCGGCATCGAGGGAGACCTGCACGGTCACCTCGATGCGGTGTTCGGGCTCGCTGATCGCGCAGGCCGCGACCTCGACATCCACCTGCACGACGGCGGCGAAGACGGGCTCGCGCAGATCCGCGAGATCGCGCGGCGCACCGTCGCCGGTGGCCGCCAGGGTCGCGTCACCATCGGCCATGCGTTCGCGCTGTGCGACGCATCGCTGCCGAGTCTCGGCGAGACCCTCGACCGGGTCGCGGAGGCGGGCATCTGGATCGCGACGTGCGCGCTCGGGCCCGACCCTGTGCCCGATCTCGATCAGTTCGAACGCCACGGCGTGCGCGTCGTCGCCGGGTCCGATGGCGTCCGTGACTCGTGGAGTCCCTTCGGCACCGGCAGCATGGTCGATCGAACGCACCTGCTCGCCTATCGCACCGGTGCGATCACCGACGCCGAGCTCGAACGGGCCTTCCGCATCGCTTCGACGCACGGCGGCGAGATGCTCGGCGTGGCCGAGATCGCCGAGTGGACGCCCGAGAGCGGTACCCGGCTCGAGTTCGCCGCAGAGAACCTGGCGCAGCTGGTGACGGATCGCCCGGCCCCGGTGCGTGTGCTGCGCGACGGGCACGAGGTCGTCGCCCGCTGACCGGCTCGTGGGGTGCTCCGTGACAGCGTCGCTGCGATCCACCCCCGCGTGTACTTTCCCCTGAACCACCCATCACCCTGAACCACCCATCACCACCTGATTCACCCCGCTGGAACAAAGGAGTCCCCGTGACCATCAGACGACCCCTCACGCTGATCGGTGCAGTCGCCGCCGCAGCGCTGACGCTCACCGCATGCTCGGGCGGAGGCGGCGGCAGCGCGGGCGGAGGCCAGGGCAGCGCCGCGTTCGATATCGACGCCGCGAGCCTCGCCACCACGACCGACCCGGGTGCGCAGCCCGTCGACCGCGTGACCTGGAACCTGCCCTACGAACCGCTGTCGCTCGACCCGATGCTGACGTTCAACTACGCCGAGAACACGGTCGATGCGAACCTCTGCGAGGGGCTCACCCGCATCACCCCCGACCTCACCATTGAGAACGCGCTCGCCGAGAAGGTCGAGTCGCCGAACGACACCACGTACGTGTACACCCTGCGCAGCGGGGTGACCTTCTGGGACGGCACGCCGTTGACCGCCTCCGACGTCGTGTTCTCGCTCGGGCGCCAGGTCGGCCCCGACTCGGCGACGTACTGGTCCGACTACTTCAAGAACGTGAGCTCGGTCGAGCAGACCGGCGACAACCAGGTCACCGTGACGCTCTCGCAGCCCGACGCGCTCTTCGAGCAGGGGATGTCGAGTGCGGCCGGCGCCATTGTCTCGAAGGCGGCCGCCGAGTCCGCGGGCGAGCAGTTTGGCACCCCGAAGGGCGGGCTCATGTGCACCGGCCCGTTCTCGCTCGCGAGCTGGGAGCCCGGCAAGGCGATCACGCTCGCGAAGAACGCCGACTACTGGGATGCGAACCTCGTGCCGAAGGTCGAGGAGCTCTCGTTCAGCTTCATCGCTGATGAGTCGACCGCGGTGAACGCACTGCGCACCGGTGACGTCGACGGCCAGTTCTTCTACCTGCCACCAGCCGGGCTCACGCAGCTCGAGAACAGCGATGCGTCGATCACCTTCGGCAAGTCGTATATCTTCTGGTCGCTGCGCGCGATTCAGGAGACGGGCACCTTCTCGAACCCGAAGGTGCGCGAGGCGCTGCTCGCCGCAATCGACACGCAGGCCATCGCCGACGTGGTGTTCCAGGGCGCCGCGATCCCGTCGCCGGTGCTCACCGGGCCCGCCTACTAAGGCGATGACGAGGCCGGCAAGCTGTTCCAGGAGGCGTTCGACAGCTACTCCGTGAAGCCCGACATCGAGAAGGCGAAGTCGTTGCTCGCCGAAGCCGGCGACGTCTCGGCTCCCATCGTGCTCGGCGTGCAGGGCTCCTCGGCCGTGCACGAGCAGACGGCCAACCTGATCCAGGCCGCCGGCGAGGCTATCGGGCTCAAGATCGAGACCAAGGTGATTCCGGTCGAGCAGTTCGGCAACCTCTATTTCGACCCGAAAGCACGCGAGGGCCTCGACGGCTTCTTCACGACCTACTACGGCAACGTGACCGACCCGCTCGACGTGTACACGACGTTCACGCCCGACAGCACCAACAACTTCATCAAGTACGACGGCGCCGCGCAGGAGCTCGACGACGCTCGCAAGACGCTCGACCCGGTCGAGCGCGCGAAGTACACGATCGCCGCGCAGGAGAAGATCACGCGCGACCTGCCGTGGCTGCCGATGGGCGACCTGCCGGTGATCCTGGTGCAGAACAACGGCATCTCGGGGGCGACGGCATCGTCGGCCTACCTCGGCTACCCCTGGGCGGCCACTATCGGAGGCGTGGAGTAGCACCGTGTCGATTCCCTCATTCCTGCTGAGGCGCGCGGGCGGCCTGCTGCTCGTGCTGCTGGTGACCTCGTTCGTGGTCTTCGGCATGATGTACCTCGCCCCGGGGAGCCCGCTGAGCTTCGTGCTTGGCCCCCGGGGCGGCACGGCCGAGCAGATCGCCCGGGTCACCGCGCAGTACCACCTCGACGATCCGTTCTTCGTGCGCTACTTCGCCTGGATCGGTGATGTCGTGCAGGGCAACCTCGGCGACTCGGTGGTTTACCGCCAGCCCGTCGCCGACCTCATCGGCGGTCGCATCGGCACGACGGTGGCGCTCATCGCGCTCGCCACCGTCATCATCGCGGTCGTCGGCATCGGCCTCGGTCTCTTCGCCTCGCTCAAGGGTGGCTGGGCCGATCAGGTCGTCACCACGCTCGCGACGCTCGGCCTCGCGACGCCCGCGTTCGTCGTGGGTGTCGCACTGATCAGCGTGTTCGCGGTGGGGCTCGGTTGGTTCCCCACGAACGGCAGCGGCAGCGGCGGCGTCGACACGCTGTACCACCTGCTGCTGCCGGCGGTCGCGCTGGCGGTGGCGAGCGCGGCGTACCAGGCGCGCATTACCCGCGCTTCGGTGCTCGAGGAGCAGGGCCGCGAGCACGTGCAGACGGCAACGGCCCGCGGTCTGCGCTCCGGCATCATCATTCGGCGGCATATCCTGCGCAACGCCCTGATCCCGATCACCACCGTGCTCGGGCTGACGGTTGCCACGCTCATCGCCGGCGCGGTGGTCATCGAGAACGTGTTCGCGCTCGACGGCCTCGGGTCGCTGCTCGTGCGGGCGATCCTGCAGCGCGACTTCGCGGTCGTGCAGGCCGTGATTCTCGTGCTCGTCGTCGCCTTCGTCGTCATCAACGCGATCGTCGACTTCCTCTACACGATCATCGATCCGCGCATTCAGTTGGGGAGCAAGCAATGACCGCGCCGCGCACCACCCAGATAGCGCTCCGTCGAGCGCGCACCGACGACCCGGGCCGCTTCGCGCTCGCGGGTCGCAAGCTTGGGCCGAGCGGCATCACCGCCGCGATCGTGCTCGCCATCATCGTGCTCGCCGCGCTGCTGGCACCGTGGATCGCCCCCTACGATCCGGATGCTCCCGACCTGTTCGCCGCGCTCAGCGGCCCGAGCGCTCAGCACCTGCTCGGGGCTGATGCCCTCGGCCGCGACCTGCTCTCAAGGCTCATGTACGGCGCGCGCATCACGCTGCTCGGCCCGACCTTCGTGATTCTCATCGCGACCGTCGTCGGCACCGCGCTCGCGCTCGTCGCCGCCTGGAACCGGGGCCGCGTCGACACCGCGATCTCGTGGGTGCTCGACGTGCTCTTCTCGGTGCCGGGCATCGTGTTCGCCCTCATCGCCGTCGCGATCTTCGGGCCGAACCTGCCGACCGTCATCGTCGGCCTCTCGATCGGCTACATTCCCTACGTCGCGCGCGTCGTGCGCGGCGCCGCACTGCGTGAACGCGGCATGCCGTACGTGCAGGCCGTGTGGCTGCAGGGGCAGTCGGGCGTGGGCATCAGCCTGCGCCAGATCTTCCCGAACGTGCAGCCCATCGTGGTCGCCCAGGCAGTGTCGTCGCTCGGCTTCGCCGTGATCGACCTCGCCGCAGTGTCGTTCCTGGGGCTCGGCGTGCAGCCGCCCACGGCCGACCTCGGGCTCATGGTGAAGAGCGGGTTCGATTCGCTGCTGCGCGGCCAACCCCTTGAGGCCATTGCCGCGGGTCTCGCCATCGTCGTCATCGTGTGGGCGATCACCGTGCTCGGTGACCGGCTCGCCTCGAACGCAAGGAGCATCCGATGAGCGCACCGCTGCTCGAGGTCGAAGACCTCCACGCCAGCCTCGTCACGAAGTACCGCCGGCTCGACCTGCTGAACGGGGTCAGTTTCACGCTCGACCGCGGCGAGGCGCTCGGGCTCGTGGGCGAGTCGGGATCGGGTAAATCGCTCACCACCCGCGCGATCACCCGGATGCTCGCCGAGGGCTTCCGCACCACCGGTGCCGTGCGCTTCGACGGGGAGTCGGTGCTCGACATGAAGCGCGAGCGGTTGCGCCGATACCGTGCGAGCGATGTCGGCATGATCTTCCAGGATCCCCGCGCGCACGTGAACCCGGTGCACACGGTGGGCGACTTCCTCACCGAGGCGCTCGTGCGCGACCGCGGCGTGAAGCTCGACGAGGCGAAGTGCCGCGCCGTGCAGCTGCTCGACGAGGTCGGGGTGCGGCATGCCGAGCGCCGCCTCGCGCAGTACCCGCACGAGCTGTCGGGGGGCCTGCTGCAGCGCGTCATGATCGCGAGCGTGCTGCTCGCCGAACCGCAGCTGATCCTCGCCGACGAACCCACAACCGCCCTTGATGTGACGGCGCAGTCCGACGTCATGGCGATCCTCGACGAGCAGCGCAAAGCGCGTGGGCTCTCACTGCTGTTCATCACCCACGACCTCGAACTCGCCAACGCCTGCTGCGATCGACTCGCGGTGATGTACGCGGGCGAGATCGTCGAGCAGGGCGCGCACGTCTACACCGACCCGCAGCACCCGTACACGGTGGAGCTGCTGGGCGCCCGGCCCAGCATCGACGAGCGGCTCGACCGTCTGCCGGTGCTCGAATACAACGTGGAGATCCACGAGGCACTGAAAGCGAAGGCCGACGCATGAGCGCACCCATCATCACCGTCAGCGACCTGCGCAAGGTCTTCCCGGCCCCGCGCGGCACGAAGGGCGAAGACGTGGTCGCCGTCGACGGCGTCTCGTTCGATCTGCTCGCCGACGAGTGCCTCGCGATCGTGGGCGAGTCGGGGTCGGGCAAGACTACCGTCGCCCGCATGATCGTCGGGCTCGAAACTGTCACGTCGGGCACCGTCACGGTCGACGGGCAGGATCGCACCGCCGCTCCCCGCAGCCTCGCCGCCCGCCGGGAGCGCGCTCGCGAGGTGCAGTACGTGTTCCAAGATCCGTATTCGTCGCTCAACGGACGCCAACGCATCGGCGACGTCATCATGTCAAACCTGCGGCTGCACGGGCGCGGGCGGGGCGGCACCGTCAAGCAGCGCGCTCAGGCGATCCTCGACTCGGTGGGCCTGCCGCAGCGCTTCTTCGACCGCTACCCGCGCGAGCTTTCGGGCGGGCAACGGCAGCGCGTCGCCATTGCGCGCGCGCTCGCCGCAGACCCGAAGGTGATCGTGCTCGACGAGGCCGTTGCGGCGCTCGACGTCTCGATCCAGGCGCAGATTCTGAACCTGTTGGCTGACATCAAGGCCGAGCGTCAGGTGAGCTACCTGTTCATCTCGCACGACCTCGCCGTCGTCAATCAGATCTCCGATCGCATGGTCGTCATGGAGAACGGCGTCATCGTCGACCAGGGCGTGACCGCCGAGCTGCTGGCACACCCGACCCACCCCTACACCCGCGCGCTGCGCGCCGCGGTGCCCGGGCCGGGGTGGAAGCCGACGCGTCGCGAGCAGCTCGCCTCGTGAGTGCGGAGCGAGTGCCGAGCGGTGCCGTGCTCGGTGGCGCTGCGCGCAGCAGCGCCGAGCCGACCACGGCGGTGCGGGCCGTGCACGCCATCGTGCACGACGCGGACCGCCCGGGCGGGCCCGGGTTCGTGCTGGTGCGCGACGCGACCGTGCTCGTGCGGAGCGAACACGTTGCCGCCGTCGCGTCCGGCGGCGCCGGGGCCGAACTGGCCGCCGGCGCCGACGAGGTGATCGACCTCGGCGAGAGCCTGCTCATGCCGGGTCTCATCGACCTCGAGGGGCTCGTCGACATCGACCACCTGCTGCTCGATTCGTGGTGGAGCCCGGAGCACGAAGCCCGTTTCGAGTGGTCGGCGGCCTACGCCGAGGCCCCGCGCGAGGTGCTGTCGCCGGCTGACCGCAGTCTGCTGCGGCGGTACGGGCTGGTGCAGCTGATCCTGCACGGCATCACCACCGCGATGCCGATCTCGACCGAGATCCACGGCGCCTGGGCCGAAACCCACGACGATCTGCTCGACACCGCGCGCACCGCGAGTGCGCTCGGGCTGCGCACGTTTCTCGGGCCGTCGTATCGCTCGGGCGTGCATGTGACGCACGCCGACGGGTCGGCCGGCATCCACTGGGACGAGGCGCGCGGAGCGGCCGCGTTCGCCGACGCCGTGCGCTTTCTCGACACCGTCGACGAGCTGGGCGATCCTCTCGTCACCGGGGTGCTCGTGCCCTGCCGCATCGAGACGGTGAGCGACGCACTCCTCGCCGAGACCGGACGCATCGCCGCCGAACGGGGCGTGCTCGTGCGCGCCCACGCGACGCAGGGCCTCGACTCCGAGATCGGCATGCTCGCGCGCGACCGCGGCACGACGCCGCTCGATCTGCTCGACGCCTCGGGGCTGTTGAACGAGCGGCTGATTCTCGCGCACGGGGTCTACCTCGACGTGCACCCCGATGTGCACGGTGAGGATCGCGGCGACCTCGCCCGGCTTGCCGCCGCGGGCGTCTCGATCGCGCACTGCCCGCTGACGAACGCGCGCTATGCCTTCTGGCTTGAGCGGCTCTCACAGTACCTCGACGCCGGGGTGAACGTGGGCCTCGGCACCGACTCGTTTCCGCCCGACCTCGTGCGCGCCATCGACACCGGGGTGCAGCTCGCGAAGGCGCAGCACGACGACCTCGGCCGGGGGATGCTCGCCGAGTACGTCGAGGCGGCGACGCTCGGCGGATCCCGCGCGCTGCATCGCTCCGACCTCGGCCGCATCGCCCCCGGTGCCGCGGCCGACCTCGTCGCCTTCGCGCTCGACGACGTGCGCATGGGGGCGGTCGACGACCCGATCCGCACCCTCGTACTCGCCGGCACCGGGCGCGACGCGACCTTCAGCATGGTCGCGGGGCGCGTGGTGATGCGGGGCGGGCAGATTCCCGGGGTCGACCTGGCCGAGCTGCGACGCGAGGGGCAGCGGGTCTTCGAGCTGCTGCGCGCCGCCTACCCCGAGCGCGATGCGCTGGCCGGGGCGGCGGGGTCGAGCGAGGCTGAGCTGTTTCCGCCGGTGTTCCCGCTGGGGTGAGGCGTCCGCGCGCTGCGCATCGCGCGGACGCCCCGACTCAGTCGCGGTAGGGGAGCGTCGGCATCGTCTCGGTGTCGGCGCCCTCCAGCTGCAGAGCGAGCGGCCCGCCGTGGCGCTTGCGGCGCGCGATGTACACGATCACGCCGATCACCAGCCAGGCGCCGCCGAGTGCGTAGGTGAACGGTGCGAGTGACGTCCACAGCCAGGCGATCGAGACGAAACCGATCACCGGCATGATGAGGTGGCGCACGACACCCCAGCCGCTGCGCAGTCGCATGTCGAAGAACAGCACCTTGATGGTCGCGAGGTTGACCATCGCGAACGCCACCAGAGCGCCGAAGTTGATCATGTAGACGGCCTGGTCGAGCGTGATGAAGAGCGCCACGAGTGCGACGACCGAGACGAGCGTCGCGGCCACGTAGGGCGTGCGGAAGCGGCGGTGCAGCTTCGAGAGCGCGGGTGGCAGAATGCCGTCGCGCCCCATCGCGAAGAGCACTCGGTTTACGCTCATCTGCGCCGCCGCGCCGCACAGCACGATGCCGACGACGTTGACGATGACGAACACGACCATGAGCACATCTCCGCCGGCGCGCTGCATCAGTTCGGTGCCCGCCGCGTCGAGGTTTTCGAGCTGCGTCCAGTCGGGGGCGATGAGGCTGCCGGCGATCGAGAACGCGAGGTAGCCGAGCCCGGCGAACAGGGTTGCGAGCACGATGCCCTTCGGCACGGTGCGGCGAGGATTGGTGGTCTCCTCGGCGAGCGTCGAGACGCCGTCGAACCCGAGGAACGCGAAGGCGACGATTGCGGCAGCGGCGAGGATCGGCGCGATGCCGCCGGAGCCGATCGAGAGCGGCGTGGTGACCGATTCGAGAGTGAGATCGGGGGCGTTGAGCACGGCGAGCACGAGGAACGCGAGAATCACCAGAACCGACGCCGAGATGACGACCGTGTTCATGCGTTTGATCCAGTTCACGCCCACGATGCTGAGCACCGCCACGATGGCGATGCAGATCAGGGTGCCGACCCACGACGGGATCGCGGTGAACAGACTGTTGAAGTAGAGGCCGAACAGCAGGAAGTTGACCATCGGCAGGAAGAGGTAGTCGAGCAGCATCACCCAGCCGGTGAGAAAGCCCGTGACCGAGCCGAAGCCGCGCGTGACATAGGCGTACGCGCCGCCCGTGATCGGCACGTGCGCGGCCATGCGCCCGTAACTGTGGGCGGTGAAGAGCATGATGATGATCGCCGCGACGTAGGCCGCAGGGAGGTGGCCGTCGCTGAGCGCCGTTGCCGGGCCGTAGACCGACACCACCGAGAGCACGCCCATCGAGGTCAGGCCGTAGGCGATCAGTGCGGGAAGGCCGAGCTGGCGCTTCAGTGTGCGCGGGCGGTCGGATCCCGAGCCCGACGGGGCGTCGGGCGTCGAGGGGGCAGACGTGTTCGTTGCGGGTGCGGTCATGCGCAGACTCCTTTGCTCTGGTGAATGACCCAGGTCGGGCGCGAGCCCGATCAGCATGGATTGTATGCCAGAATTGCCGCAACTTCGAATCAATGGGCGAAATTGTGGCGAATTGCGCGTGAGTGAACTAGATTTGGAATACCAAATCGGGCGCAGCGCGGCGTCGCCTACACTGGCCGACGTGCCGCACGATGCGGCGGGAACCCCCGCGTCGCCGCTCCGTGAGCGCAGAACGGATTGATCGAAATGACCACGAACCTCCCCGTTGCGACGGAGCCGAGCGCGACCCACGGCGATCGCGTCTACGCCTGGGTGCGTGATCGCATCATCGACGGTCGCATGCCCACGGGGAGCCGGGTGCGCGAGCGGGAGGTCGCCGAAGAGCTGGGTGTTTCGCGCATCCCGATTCGCGAGGCGCTGCCCAGGCTCGAAGCCGAGGGGTACATCCGCACGCTGCCGCGGCGCGGCGCCATCGTGGCTCCGATGGAACTCGCCGATATCGAGGAGCTGTTCGATGTGCGGGCCTCGCTCGAAGTGCTCGCCGCGCGCTTGGCCGCGATGCGATGCGCCGCGGGGGAGTCGGGTGGCTCGCTGATTGCGGCGCTCGATGCCGCCGAGCGCGCGGTCGACGCCTCCCGAGGTGGGGCGATCGCCGATGCGACCTCTGATTTTCACGACGTCGTCGTCGAGCTGGCGGGCAATCGCCTGCTGCAAGATCTCATGCTGCCGGTGCGGGGTCGGGTGAAGCGGCTCTTTCACATTGCGAGCGAGCGGAATGATCGCGATGTGCATCGCGAGCACCGCGATCTCTGCGATGCCATCGTGCATGGGCAGGTCGAGCGCGCGGCGGCGTTAGCGCTCGCGCACGTGGAGCACAGTCGGGCCGAGACGGTGCCGGTGATCCGCAGCGAGGTCGCCGCAGCTCGGTAAGTGCATCACGCCCGACAGTAGGCTGACCGCATGAGCAGCGACTACCGCCACATCGTCCGCAAGTGGGTCAAGCCCGAAGACCTCAACCAGCACGGCGCCCTGTTCGGTGGCCGGCTGCTGCAGTGGGTTGATGAGGAGGCGGCGATCGTGGCCGTCACGCAGCTCGGCACCATCGATGTCGTGACGAGGCACATGTCGGCGATCGACTTCTCGGCGCGCGCCGATCGCGGCGATCTGCTCGAGCTCGAGTACCGCATCGAAGCGTTCGGGCGCACCTCGATCACGCTGAGCTGCCGCGTCGAGAACGCGGTGACGGGCGCCGAGATTCTGACGCTTGAGCGTATCGTCTTCGTGGCGGTCGACGCCGACGGGGCCCCAGTGGTGCACGGCCGCACTGCGCCCACACCCGGAACCGAGCGCCTGCGCGACTGACGCGCGGCGAGGCGGTGCGTCGCCCTACTCGGCCGGCTTCAGGTCGTAGGTCACCCAGGTGGTCTGATCGGTGACGCGGTCGTAGAGACGACGCGCGGTCCCGTTGCTCTCCGCCGTGATCCAGCGCACCAGCGTGGCGCCCTCGTCGCGCGCGATCTCGGCGAGCCGGTGCAGGATCGCCGTGCCTGCACCCGTTCCGCGCGCTTCGGCGGCGGTGAACAGATCGTCGAGGTAGAGCCCCGTGCCGCCGTCGATCGGCCGCGCGAAGGTGCGGTAGTGGCCGATGCCGATCGGGGTGCCGTCGAGTTCGGCGACGAGGCCGCGGGTCTCGTGCGCCGCGTCGTGTAGCCACTGCCACACACGATCGTAGATGGCGTCGTCGTGCGGCTTGCCGTAGAAATCGCGGTAGCCGCGGTAGAGGGTCTGCCAGGCGTCGCGGTCGCCAGGGGCGATATCGCGCACGATCATGGCGCTCACGCGAGGCGCTCCGTTTCGACGAAGACGATGTCGGCGTCGGATCCGCGGTTCTCGACGCGGTGCACCGCGCCGGCTGGCCGGGTGTAGCTCACGCCGAACTCGAGGTCGGCCTGGATCTCGCTGCCATCGGCGTTGACAACGTGCATGGTGCCGGTGACGAGCGGCACCACGACGTATGGGAAGTCGTGCCGGTGCTCGGGAATCGCGCCGCCGGGGGCGATCGTCCAGCGGGTGACGCGGAACAGCTCGGTCTCAAGCTGCACGTCGCCCCGCGAACCGGAGGCGTCGGCCACGTCGGTCTCGGAGTCTGCGGGCTGCGGCGATTCGGTCATCGGTTCCCCTTCGTTGTGGCGCGCCGGGGTGGGTCGGCGCTGAGTCCCGTCGCCAGCCTACGCCCCGCGCGCGACCTCGGTCCGCTTGCCGATGAGCTCGGGGTGCAGTGCAAGAATCACGTTTGAGAGTGCGAACGCCGAGGTGATCGGCGCACCGAGGGCGCTTTCGACGCGGGCCAGGCGGTATCGCACGGTGTTGGGATGCACGAAGAGTGTTTCGGCCGTCCGGGCGATGTTCTGGTCGGCGGCGAGGTAGGTGGTCAGGGTGTCGAGCAGCTGCGGGGCTGCGATCGGAGCGAGGGTGCGCTCGATGCGGTCGGCGAGCTGGCGGGAATCGACGTGAGACAGCAGCCAGGTGGCGAGGTCGATGCGGTCGATGAGCACCGGGCCGGGCCGTGCAGGATCATCTGCGGCTGCCGCCCACTGCCTGGCGATACTGAGCCCAGTTTCGGCCTCCCGTACCGACTCGGAGATGCGCGACAGCGCGGAGAACGGGGCCGAGGCGCCCACGATGAAGTGCCGCGACGTCTCGGTGATCCACTGCTCGCTCGCCGGCGAATCGGGCACGATGGCGGCGATGGTGGCGGGGGAGTCCATGTCTTGGCGGCGCAGCATCACCAGGAGCGGCAGATCCTCCGATCGCGCCCGTGCAAGGAGGTGGGTGACATGCGCCTCAGTGGCGGAGTCGCTCTCGAGTGGGGCGATTTCAAGGGCCCGAATCGAGGCGTACGCGGGGAACCGGAACTGAGCGAGGCGGCTCCAGAACCGATGTTCGCGCGCCGGCAGCACGCCGTCATGCAGTGCGGCGATGAGCTGCTCATTGTCGCGGCGGTCGCGTTGGGTCGCCCCGTATTGGATGCCGTGCACCGCGCCCAAGAGGCGTTCGGAGGTGTCGAGCAGCAGGGCGCCGATGCGGTCGAGCGTCTCGGACCCGCGGCTCGCGATGGCGATGACGTGCACACCGTCGCGCAGCGCGACGCGGCGGGTGCGCACGGCCCAGCGGCCGATCTCGATGCTGAGTTCGCGGCGATGCGTGGCAGAGACCTCGTTCCAGATGAGTTGCGCTGGCGCTTCGCCGGTGCTCGCGACGAGGGTGCCCTCGAAGTCGTAGATGATGGCGGTGCCCCGGCAGAGGGTGCTGAGTCGCGCGGTGAGCGCGTGCACAGGGTCGGTCGAGGCGACGGCCGAGAGCAGGGCGTTGGTGATGTCGAGCGTGGTGCGGAGGCGCTCGGTCTCCGATGCCGGTTCGGGTGCGTCCATGGGCAGGATCCTCCGAAACTTGTGTGAACGGGAGGTTTCAGCGGCGGCAATCGCCAGATTATTGGAGATTTTACAATCCAATCCCGAGAATGCTGCGATTTCTCCAGTGACCGCTGCGGCTTCCTTCGCGATGGTTGATGCATCCGGAACTCAACGACGAACTCCAGGAGGAGCCCATGAGCAATGTCCGTGTCGCGGTCGATGTCGGAGGCACATTCACCGATGTGTGCATCTTCGACGACGACACCCAGCAGATGCGCGTCACGAAGGTGCCGTCCACACCGAGCGACCCGATGGTCGCCGTGATGCACGGCGTCGAGCGCGGGGAGATCGATCTCTCGGAGGTCGTGCAGTTCTCGCACGGCACCACGGTTGCCACCAACGCGCTCATTACGCGCAATTTCCCTGCCGCCGCGCTGGTCACCACGCGCGGGTTCCGCGACGTGCTCGAGATCCGCGACGGCACGAAGGACGACCTCTGGGACGCATACAACGACGTCTCGGAACCCTACATTCGGAGGCGCGATCGCTTCGAGGTGACCGAGCGCATCGACTACAACGGGCATACGATCACCCCGCTCGACGAGGCGGAGGCGCGCGAGTTGGCCGAGCTGCTGCGTCGCCGCGGCGTGAAGACCGTGGCCGTCTGCTTCCTCAACTCGTACGCGAACCCCGCTCACGAGACCCGCATGCGCGAGATCATCGAGGAGGCGATTCCCGAGGCGACCGTGTCGACCTCAGCCGAGGTGCTCCCAGAGATCTTCGAATACCCCAGGTTCAACACGGCGGTGGCGAACGCAGTGCTCGCACCGCTGGTCTCGGGGTACGTCAACCGTCTTGCTGGCCGGCTCAAGGACGACGGGTACCGCGGCGATCTGCTCCTCCTGCATTCGGGCGGCGGATCCATGACTCCCCGCCTGGTGGAGAAGTTCCCCGTGCGCCTCGCCGCCTCCGGCATCGCCGCGGGCGCGATTTCGGCGAAGCACATCGCGCAGCAGTGCGGGTACGACAACGCGGTGAGTCTCGACATGGGCGGCACCTCGACCGACATCGCACTCGTCGCAGACGGCGAACTGCGTGTGTCCCAGGAATGGCAGGTCGAGTATGGCCACCCGATCATCTTCCCGTCGATCGAGGTGCTGACCATCGGTGCGGGCGGCGGATCCCTCGCGCACATCGACATCGCGGGGTCCCTGCGCAATGGCCCGCAGTCGGCGGGCGCCGATCCCGGCCCCGCCTGCTACGGCACCGGTGGTGAGGAACCCACGAACACCGACGCCAACGTCGTGCTCGGCCGCCTCGGCACCTCGCTCGCCGGGGGCGTGAAGCAGCTCGACCGGGCGCTGTCCGAATCCGCCATCCGACGCGTCATCGCCGAACCGCTCGGCATGGAGCTCGCCGAGGCCGCCCACGCGATCGTCGCCGTCGCGAATGCCAACATGGCCGATGCCGTGCGGCTCGTCTCGATTCGCCGCGGCTACGACCCCCGCGACTTCGCGCTTCTCGCATTCGGCGGCGCGGGGGCGCTGCACGGTGCCGATGTCGCACGCGAGCTCGGGATCCCGACCGTCGTCGTGCCGCCCAGCCCGGGGGTCACGTCGGCCATGGGATGCCTGCTCGTGGATATCCAGCACGACTTCGCTCACATGTACACCGGGCTCGCCTCGGGTGCTGATGAAGAAGGGATCGAGCAGGCGTTCGTCGGTCTCGAGACCGAGGCCACCGCGCGCCTCCGTCACGAGGGCGTCCCCGACGAGGACGGCATGCTGCAGCGCAAGATCTCGATGCGCTACCAGGGGCAGTGGCGCTCCCTGCAGGTGCCGATGGGGTCGGGGCCGGGCGCGCTCGCCCAGGCGGTGCGCACCTTCCACGAGCAGTACGAACGGGAGTTCGCTTTCCGGCAAGACGACGCGCCCGTCGAGGTGTATCAGCTGCACCTCACCGCGGTCGGCAAGATCCCGAAGCCGTCGTTCCGGCCGGCCGAGGTCGTCGAACAGGCGCCGGGGGCGCCCGCCGAGCGGCGCTCCGTCTACTTCGGCGCCGACGGATGGGTCGACACCCCTGTGTACGACCGCGACGCGCTCGCCGCCGGCACCGCGTTCCCAGGCCCCGCCATTATCAACCAGCTCGACTCGACGACGGTCGTGCCACCGCACACTAACGCCGAGATCGACGAGTGGCTCAACATCCGTATCCACCTCGAGGAGGTCTCCCGATGACTGCACCCAGCACGTCTACCGTCAGCCGCGACACGAGCACCGCACCGGCATCGGCGCCGGCGCACGCCGCCCCCGGGCGCGACACCGCGCTCGACCCGGTCACCTTCGAGGTGCTCAAGAACGCCTTCGCCACGAGCGTCGACCTCATGAGCGAGCAGATTCTGCGCACCTGCTACTCGTTCGTGATCTACTCCCGCGACTTCTCATCCGCCCTCTGCGACGCCCGCGGCAACACCGTGATGCAGGGCTCCGGCGACATCGCGGTGCACGTCGGCACGCTGCACTTCCAGTGCAAGGCCGTCATCGAGGAATTCGGCGACGACATCCACCCGGGCGACGTGTTCGCCGTAAACGACCCGTATCGCGGGGGCACGCACCTCAACGACGTGTCGTTTATCCGCCCGATCTTCTCCGGCGGCCGAATTATTGCCTACGCGCAGAACAAGGGGCACTGGGCCGATATCGGCGGGCCGGTGCCCGGCTCGTTCAACGTCTCGGCCACCGAGCACTTCGGTGAGGGGCTGCGCATCACGCCGGTGCGCCTGTGGTCGAAGGGCGTTTACCTGCACGACGTCGCGAACCTCCTCGTCGGCAACACACGAGCGCCCGGGCAAGCGATGGGAGACCTGCACGCGCAGTCCGAGGCCACCGCGGTCTGCGAGCGCGAGATTCTGCGCCTCGTCGAGCGCTACGGCACCGTGACTGTCGAGACCGCGATGCAAGAGACCCAGGATTACGTCGAGCGCACGGTTCTGCGGCGCCTCGAAGATCTGCCGCGCGGCACCTGGAGCACGGTCGACTACCTCGACCTCGACCCGGGCGCCGACGAGGGGCTCGTGCCGGTCGAGATCACGATGACGCTCGATGGCAAAGGCATCCACTACAGCCTGAGGGGCGGCGCCGCGATCAAGGCTTTCCTCAACTCGGGGTACGGCACGACGTTCTCGGCGATCTACGCCGGCACGAAGACCTTCTTCCCCGACGTGCCGCTGAACTCGGGCTTTTACGCGGCCGTGACCGCCGAAATCGGCCCGGAGGGCACCGTGATCAACGCCGGCTGGCCGCTCGCGGTGACCGGTACCGTGTCTGGCCCGTACGAAAAGATCATGAACGGCATCTTCGAGATCTGGTCGCAGATCATGCCTGAGCGCGCGATGGCCTGCGCGTTCAACCTCGAGTACCTGCTCGTCGGCGGGCGCGATTCGCGGCACGATGAGAACCCGTACTTCATGTGGTACGACTGGATGGCCGGAGGCTGGGGCGGCCGCTCGTCGAAGGACGGCTCGTCGGCGACGGCACCCGTGTTCGGCGTCGGGCTCGCGGTGCAGGCGTGCGAGGGGCAGGAGCGATTGACGCCGGTGCTCACGACGATGCACCGGATCGGCACCGACTCCGGAGGACCCGGCCGATTTCGGGGCGGGTGCGGCGTTGAAAAGGGTGGCACGCTCACCGACGCGGGCAATTCGGTCATGAGCTACTGCTGCGACCGCGCGCGATCCATCACCTGGGGCATCGAGGGCGGGCTGCCGTCAATTCCCCACGGCGTTTGGCTCAACCGCGATACCGAGCACGAGCGGTTCCTCGGGTCGATCTTCTCGTCGGTGCCGGTGGAGCCGGGTGACACGTTCTATCGGCCCTCGGCAGGGGGTGGCGGGTTCGGAGATCCTCTCGACCGCAGCCCAGAGGAGGTGCTGGAAGACGTGATCGACGACTACGTCTCGATCGAGCGGGCCCGGGCCGACTACGGGGTGGTCATCCGCCCGATCGACCCCGAACTCGACCGGTACGAGATCGACCGCGACGCCACCGCGACCGAGCGAGCGCACATCCGTGAGCACCGCGCCGGCTGGCTCGCGGCCGATCCCGAATCGATCGCTGCCGGCTACCGCGACGGATCCATCGATCTGCTCGACGTGATCCGCCGTCACGGTGTCATTCTCGACTGGGGCACGGGGGAGCTATTCGCCGAGACCACGCGCCAGCACCGGGAGCAGATGCAGCGTCGCTCGGCAGCGCACTGGGTCGCCTGACCAAGAGGAGTACGTGTGGGCGGGGCGGCACGCCTCGCCCACGCGGCACCGTGCGCAGTGGTGCGCGAACGCGCTGAGCAGCGCTGCTCAGCCGCGTTCGAGCCATTGTGCAGATGACCGAGAAGTCTTGCGAATGTTCCGTCTGTTGCACAGTACTGATTCGTCATCCCTTCCATAACAATAAATGCGATACCGGGCGGAGGGGCCGCCCGGAACATCGCACTCCGCACTCGCAACGGCGCCCGCCGGAAGCGATCACCCGAACCCCACCGCCGCTCCCGCTTCGCGCACCGCCGTGCGAACTGTGAGATGCGGCACCCCGGATACCAATGGAGGTACACATCGTGAGTTTCAATCTCACCGGGACCAACGAGGATGTCGAAGCCACCGACGCCCTGGCGCGCGAGGCAAACGACGAAGACCAGATGAAGCGCGGTTCGCTCGCGCTCGCCTGGTACGGCGTCGCCAGCGCGTTCTTCTTCGTCTACATCGGCGCCGCCATGGCCGCCGCCTACGGCACGGTTAACGCCATCATCGGCATCGTGCTCACCATCATCGTGTATGGCGCGATCAACGCGGTGCTCTCGAAGTACGCGATCAACAACCGCACCACGGTCGCCCAGTTCTCGCGCACGATTCTCGGTACGGCCGGATCATCGATCGCGACGATCATCTTCGCGCTCGTGGCGATCTACTACGCCGTCTTCGAGGGCTCGATCGTGGCGTATGCGTTCATGGCGGCATTCGGTGGAGAGATGTGGATGTGGAGCCTGATCGTCGTGCTCTACTCCACCCCATTGATCATCGGTGGTGTGCGCCGGTTCCTCGACAAGCTCAACGGCTGGTTGATGCCGCTCTATTTCTTCGGACTCGTCGCAGCGGTCATTTGGGCCGGCGTGGTCTACGGATTCGGCGACGCGTGGCTCACCCATGCGCCTGCGGTGGAGCTGCCCTTCTCTCTGGGCGGCCCGGGCTGGCTCGCGACCTTCGCCGGGTACATGGGCATCTGGATCATGATGATGTTCACGATGGACTACGCAGCATTGGGCAAGCGCAAGGACGTGAAGTTCCATCAGCGTTTCACCTTCGGCCCGCTGTTCTACGTGCTCGCCTACGGCTTCTCGGCGTTCGTCGGCATCTTCCTCACCTTCACCATTCCCGGCATGGAAGTGTCGGAAAGCGGTGTCGCCGGGGGCATGGTCAGCCTCATGGGCATCTTCGGCCTGGTCGTCATCATCGCCTCGCAGACCCGCATCAATACCGCGAACTATTACCTGGGTGCGGCGAATCTGAAAGCGTTCGGCGAGCGAGTGCTGAGACTCAACCTGCCGAACATCGCGTGGGTGCTGATCTCTTCCGTCATCATCTTCCTGTTGATGCTGCTCCCAATCGTGCAGTACCTGCTGCTCGCCCTCGCCTGGCAGGGGGTATTGGTGACGGCGTGGGTCGCGATCGCGCTCACTCACGTGCTGCTCGACCAGGGCCGCAACCAGGAGCACTCCGCGATCGACGATCGCCATTACAAGCCCTTCAACAGCAACGGTCTCATCGCGTGGATCGTCGGTACGGTAATCGGTCTTGTGATGCTGCAGTTCGGTGCCATCAACCCCGAACTCGCGGGCGTCGGATCGACCTGGGGTCCGATTCTGACGGCCGTGTCATCTGCGGTCGTCTACGCGCTGCTCTGGAAAGTGCGTCCAACGAGCCGCACCGGACTGATCGCGGTGGTCGGATCCTGATCTGACATCTGCACCCGACCTGGCCCCGCAGGGCCCGAGCACCGCTCGGCGTGACTGCGGGGCCAGGCGCGTGCGTCCTGCGGTATCAGTACGGCTCGATATCGACCAGTCGCAGCGCCATCAGGCAGGTGGCCTTCCCCTCGAGAGTATCGAGCGAGAGGCCGAGGATCTCCTCGATGCGGCGGATGCGATACCCCAGCGAGTTGCGGTGGATGAAGAGTTCGTCGCAGGTGCGCGAGGGCTGGGCGTCATTGCGAATCCAGGCGCGCAGCGTCGGCAGCAGTTCGGTGCTGCGCTGCTCATCGTGCTCCAGCAGCGGGGCGAGGAAGTGCTCGGCCGACTCGCGCGCCCCGCGCCCGGCCGCCGCTGCGACCACGGCACTGAGGCCGAGAGCCGGAGCGACGACCGGGTGCGCAGTGTGGTGCACGAGGTCGAGTGCGTGAACGAGCGAGATGCGCAGCTCGTCGATGGTGCGCATCGGCCCGCGGAACACCAGCGGCAGCGCCGGCTTGAGGTGCAGGAGCGCCTCGGAGGCCTCGACGAACCCCTCGCGGGGAAACTGTGCGAGCGCGATGAGACGGTCGTCGATCTCGGCGACGCGCACATCGTGGAAGGCGCCGTGCAGGGCGACGCGCAGCTTCCAGGCCGCGGCCGCGTGCTCGCCGCTGAGGTCGGCGACGGTCAACGCGGTGTCGGCGCGGCGACTCAGGCCGAGCTCGTGGAACGCGTTCGCCACGTCGCTGCGCGTCGATTCCGACCAGCCCACGCAGCGGTTCACGAAGCGCAGCATGTCTTGGTGGCTGCTCGCGTCGACGGCGACTGCGCGATTCAGTTGCAGCGCCAGAATCGCGGTGACGGGGGCGAGCAGCGTCTCCACCTCGCCGGCGGAGCGGTGCAGGCGCACGGCCAGCTGGCACGGATTGCTCAGGCCCATGGGCAGCGGAATGCTGAGCTCTTCGGGGCCAGAAACGCGCCCGCTGCCGGTGCGCCAGGTGGCGGTCTCGGGGTATTGCGCGATCAGCGAGTCGAACGCGTCGTAGACCGCGAGCGGCCCCTCGACCACGGCATGAATCGCGGCGAGCAGCGTGGTGATCTCTGCGCCCTGGCTCGCGAGCCGCGCGCACTCGTCGGCGAGGAGCCAACCACGGTTGAACCGCTCCATGCGCTCCGCCTGAATCCACTCCTCGACGTATTGATCGATCTTGTGGAGGGGAACAGTGGTCGGCACCTCGAGCAGGGGGACATCGTAGGCGGCGCAGGCGGTGACGAGGCCGGGTGGCAACTCACGGTGCGCGGAGCCGATCGCGAAGGCGACCGCCGAGACCGGCACCCCGGCGAGGCGCTCGACGTAGCCGTCCCAGATCGCCGGCTCGGTGAAGTTCATGCCGATCCCCGAGGTGAGCAGCAGCACGTCCTCCTCCAGGAACGGCGTCGGATCGAGGTGTTCCATGGGGGCGCACCGGGCGATCTCGCGGTTGAGTCGTTTCGTGCCCGAGGGGGTCTCGAGGCGCAGGTCGAGCGAGGGGTCTGTCAGCAGATCGACGACGCGCACGTGCGGCTCCTTTGCGCTTGCACAATTTCATCCTGAAGTTTCTTGCACCTGCATAATAACGTCTCTCGTTTGGAGCACGTACGTTAGACGCCATGACTGCACAACGTGGTGAAGAAGTTACTGTCAACTCCGACATGGGCGAAGCCCTCGGCCTGCACACCTTCGGGAACGATCCGGCACTGATGCCGATCATCGATGTCGCCAACGTGGCGTGCGGGTTCCACTCGGGCGACCCGCAGACGATGGCCGCGACCGTGGCCCTCGCGCACGAGCACGGCGTCCGTATCGGAGCCCACCCGGGCCTCCCCGATCTCGTCGGTTTCGGCCGCCGCGAAATGAAGCTCACCGCCGACGAGGTCGAGAGCCTGATCCGCTACCAGGTCGGCGCGCTGAGCGGCTTCCTGAAGGCCCACGGCCTCCCGCTGAACCACATCAAGCCCCACGGTTCGCTCTACGGCATGCTCGCACGCGACGAGGGGCTCATGGCCGGAGCCGTGCGCGTCGCCGCCGACTTCGACGTGCCGGTTTTCGGCATTGCGGGATCCGCCCACCAGCGCGTCGCCGAGCGCGCGGGCGTCGAATTCGTCGGTGAGCTCTACGTCGACCTCGACTACAACTCCGAGGGCGGGCTCATCATCCTGCGCCAGCCGCTCGCCACCGACCCCGCTGCTGCTGCCGAGCGCACGCGTCGCGCGCTCGAGACCGGCATGGTGCTCGCGAACGACGGTACGGAGCTTCCCATCGCGTTCCGCAGCATCTGCGTGCATTCTGATACCCCGAACGCCGTCGAGGTCGCCGCCGCAGTCCGTGCGGCGCTCGCCGCCTGAACCACCCCGCTACCTGCACCGCACCGCCCACGCATCACTGGAGATCACACCCATGAGTTCACAGGTCATCGCGCCCCTTCCGGGCATTTTCTATCGCAGCCCCGCACCAGGCAAGCCGCCGTTCGTCGAAGCGGGTGACCCGGTCGAGGCCGGCCAGACCATCGGTGTCATCGAGATCATGAAGCAGTTCACCGAGGTTCGGTCGGAGAGCGCGGGAACCCTCACCGCGTTCGAGATCGAAGACAACGGCACCGTCGGCCCGGGCGATGTCATCGCCACCATCGACTGATGGGTGCGACGAACGGCAACAAAGGAGCTGCAGCAGTGAAGAAATTGCTCATCGCCAATCGCGGCGAGATCGCGATCCGCATCATCCGCACGGCGAAAGAGATGGGGATCGCCACGGTCGCCGTCGTGAGCGAGGCCGACCGCGGTTCGAACGTCGAGCGCTTCGCCGACGAAACCCACGTGATCGGGCCAGCGCCAGCCGGGCTCAGCTATCTGAACCACGACGCGATCCTCGCCGCCGCAGCGGCCAGCGGTGCCGACGCGGTGCACCCGGGCTACGGCTTCCTGTCCGAGAACGCGGCGTTCGCGCGACGCGTGCAAGAGGCCGGTCTCGTGTGGGTCGGCCCGAGCCCCGAGTCGATCGAGCTCATGGGTGACAAGGCGCGTGCGCGCGAGGCCGCCATCGCCGCCGGGGTGCCCGTGCTCGCCGGCACTGAAGGCGTGCTCGACATCGAGGCCGACATCGAGTCGATCGCCGACGGTATCGGCTACCCGCTCGTGGTCAAGGCCTCGGCAGGCGGCGGTGGTCGCGGTATTCGCCGCATCGCATCGCGCGCCGAGGTGCGGGGCACGGTCGAGATCGCGCAGGCCGAAGCGCTCGCCGCCTTCGGGTCGGCCGATGTCTACTTCGAGCGCTTCGTGACGCGCGCCCGCCACGTCGAGGTGCAGATCTTCGGCGACGGGGAGTCGTGGGTGCACCTCGGCGACCGTGACTGCTCCATGCAGCGGCGCCAGCAGAAGGTCATCGAGGAGGCGCCGGCGCCCAGCCTGCCCGACGCGATCCGCGCCCAGATGCGCGAAACCTCGGTGGAACTCGCGCGGCAGTCGCAGTACATCGGAGCGGGCACCGTCGAGTTCCTGTACGACCCGGTGCGCGAGGAGGTCGCGTTCATCGAGATGAACACGCGCCTGCAGGTCGAACACCCCATCAGCGAGGCCATCACGGGTATCGACCTCGTGCGCGAGCAGTTGCGCGTCGCGTCGGGCGAGCGGCTCGGTTACACGCAGGACGACATCACGTTCGAGGGGCACGCCTTCGAGTTCCGCATCAACGCCGAAGACCCCGAGAACAACTTCATGCCGAGCCCGGGCCTCATCGAGACGCTCGAACTGTCAGGCGGCCCCGGTGTTCGCTCCGACTTCGGGTTCTCGGCCGGGCAGACCGTGATGCCGTTTTACGACTCGCTGCTCGGAAAAGTCGTCGTCTGGGCTGCCGATCGCGAACAGGCTCGCGCTCGCGCGATCCGGGTGCTCGACGAGACGCAGATCTCCGGCATCAAAACGACCGTGCCGCTGATGCGCCGACTCGTCGACCTCGAGGACTTCAGCGCCGCGGAGCATTACACGACCTACATCGAATCCGTACCAGGACTATTGGGGGAGCCCTCATGACGCACACGGATCAGTCGCGCTACACATGGGGTGGCGACGAGTTCTTGCTCGTCGAGATCTCGCCCGACATGTCGCTCGAATCCAATTTCATCGCGAACGCAGTGGCCCACGGGCTCGAGGAGGCGGCGCTCGACGGCATCGTCGACATCTGCCCCGCGAACGCCTCACTCCTCATCCGCTTCGACCCCGACGCGCTATCGCATGGTGTGCTCGAGGCCCGGGTGCGCGAGTTCGAGACCGAGGTGCGACGGGCGACCGTGCAGCAACTCGAGACGCGCATTATGGAGATGCCCGTCTGGTACGGGGATCCCTACACGGCGGAGGTGGAGCAGCGGTTCCGCGAGGGCTTCCACCAACGGCCTGAGGGCACCGACCTCGACTACAGCGCGGAGGTGAACGGCTTGGCTTCAGCCGAGGAGTTCATCCGTCGGCATCACGAGACCCCCTGGATCGTCTCCATGGTCGGGTTCGTCGCAGGCCTTCCCTTCCTCTTCCAGCTGACGCCGCGCGAGCGGCAGTTGGAGGTGCCGAAGTACTTGAGCCCCCGCACCGACACTCCGGCGCTCACCATCGGCTACGGCGGCTGCTTCACCGCGCACTACTCGGTGCGCGGTGCCGGCGGGTACCAGATGCTCGGGATCACGCCGACCCCGATCTTCGACCCTGAGCAGCAGCTCGCCGACTTCGCCGACTTCATGGTGCTCTTCCGCACGGGCGACCTCGTGAAGTACCGCGCCGTCGACGAGGCCGAGTACCGCGAGATCGAGGCGCAGGTCGCCGCCGGCACCTATCGCTACCGCCAGGCGCCCGTCACGTTCACGCTCGCCGAGGCGCTCGCGGATCCCGACGCCTACAACCGCACCCTGCTGGAGGCCCTCGATGTCGCTTGAGATTCTCACCCCCGGTCTCGCCACGACTGTGCAGGATCGTGGTCGTTTCGGCTACTACCGCTTCGGCATTCCGCAGGGAGGTGCCATGGATCAGTACTCCGCCGCGCTCGCGAACCGGCTCGTCGGCAACGGGCCCGATGACGCGCTGCTCGAGTGCACCTACCTGGGGCCGAAGATCCGCGTGGACGCGCACACGGTGCTCGCGATCACCGGAGCACCGGTCGACGTGCTGGTCAACGGCGAGCCCGTGGCCGAGTACGAGCGGGTCGAGTTGGGAGCCGGCGACGAGCTGTCGTTCGGCGTGATCCGCGGCGGCGCGAAGTTCTTCATCGCGGTCGCCGGCGGCATCGACGTGCCGGAGGTGCTCGGCTCCCGCTCGACGTATCCCATCGGCAAGATGGGCGGCTTCGAAGGGCGGGCGCTGCAGGCCGGTGACGTGGTGCCGGTCGGCGCCGCCCCGACGAGCGCGCTGCCCAGGCTCGACGCGGTGCCTGAGGCGTGGCGGCCGAGCTTCGAACGCGAGGTCGCGGTGCGCATCATGTTCGGCCTCTACGATCACAAACTCACCGATGAGGGCCGCAGCAACCTTACGGACGAGGAGTGGACGCTCACCCCGGTCGCCGACCGGATGGGGCTGCGCTTCGACGGCCCTGGCGCCCCCTGGAAGCAGGAGGAGCAACCGTTCGGCGCGGGGCAGGACCCCTCGAATATCACGGACGCCGGCTACGCGGTCGGATCCATCCAGATTCCTGGTGGGACGCAACCGATCGTGCTGCACTGCGACGCGGTGTCGGGTGGCGGATACGCTCAGGCCGGCACAGTGATCAGCGCCGATATGGACCTGTTCGCCCGTATGGCGCCGGGCACGCGCGTGCGCTTCGTGCCCGTCTCGATGGACGAGGCGCTCGCGGCGCGTGCGGAGCGGAGCGCACGATTCGCGGAGATCTGGTCGGGGGAGGTGCGCTGACATGCCGCTCGTCACTGTGAAGATGTTCGAGCATCGGCTGCAGCAGGATCCGGAACTCGCGCGTCGGCTCGCGGTCGCCATCGATGCGCTCATAGCGGAGTACTGCACCGGCCCCGACGGCAAGCGGCCGGATACGTGGGTCACGGTCGAGGGCGTGCCGCGAGAGCAGTGGACGTTCAACGGAGAGACTCGCTAACACGGGCGGAGCGGGTGCGAGGACGTCTTCCCTGCACCCGCTCTCGTGTATTTCCTGAGAATCCGCCATGATAAGAGCAGGCGCGCATCGGCGCTGCCGCACGCACCTGAATAAGGAGTCGACATGGCGTCATCCGCACCCACAACCCCAGAGGCTGCGGCAAGCAGCAACGCGCTTCGCACCGCACTCGGCATCGGCGGCCTCATCGCCATCGTGCTCGGTCTGCTGATCGTCTTCTTCCCGGGGGCATCGGGCGCCGTGACCACCCAGATCATCGCCGCACTCACCGCGGCCTACGCCCTCGTGGTCGGCGTCGTCTACGTCGGCTCGGCGCTCTTCGGGCGCACGGTTGGCGGTTGGGCGCGCACGGGGCACATCGTGCTCGGCCTGCTCTACGTCATCGGCGGGTTCGTCATGCTCGCGAACCTCAAGGCCACCGGCGCACTGCTCGCGCTCTTCCTCACCATCACCATCGGTGTGCTCTGGATCTTCGAAGCCGTACTCGCGTTCAGCACGCTGAGCCAGGCGAAGAGCAAAGTGTGGGGCATTATTCACGGTGTCATCGGGCTGCTCGCCGGTCTCACCCTGATCTTTTCGCCCCTGCTCGGGGCGGTCACCCTGTGGCTGCTGCTCGGCATCTCGATGATCATCCTCGGCATCGCGCAAGCCGTGCGAGCGTTCGGCATGAAGTCGGCGGAATAGCGTTCATCGGGGAGCGGGCGGCGGGCGCGCAGGCACTAGCGGCAGGAGATTTTGGGCCCTAAAATCACTTTTGTGAGTGATGACATGGGGATCCTGATCTTTCTCGCCGTCGGTGTGCTGGTGCTCGCCGCCATCGTCTTCTTCGGAGTTCGCAGTTCTGCGAAGAAGAAGCGTGCCGACCGCCCCACGTGGCAGGTGAGCACGCAGTGGATCGTTGGGCAGCCGGTGATCGTGAGCAGCGATATCGAGCTTGCAGATCGGCGGCAGGAAGAGCTTTTCCGGCAGACGTATGACATCGGCGGCATCGTCGCGGGGGTGCTCGTGCCGGGCCCCGACGGCACGCCTACTCCAACCGATCTGCGGGTGTCTCGGGTCTCGCGCAGCCTGCGCGCCGGATGGCCGCAGGCGAAGCTGGGCCTCGCCGTCTACTTCGAGCCCTGGGAGCAGGCGGAGTTCCCCGCGAGCTACCCGATCTCGGGTTCGGCGAAGTCGGTGCGTCTGGAGCTCGACGCGAACGGAGTCACCGCCAGCGATGCGGCATCCGCGGTGACCTGGGCGGCGCCGTGGTCATCGATCCGGGTGTCAAACGGTAACGACATCATTCTCGCCGACGGCGAGAACCGTCGCGTGCAGTTTTCGGTGCCGGCGGAGCACGCCGAGCTCGAAGAATTCCTCACGAAGTACGCCACCTTGCAGCAGATGCACTTCTAGGCGTTGAGGAGCGGGCGCGCGATCTACCGCATGCTCTCCAGCATCTCGGCGGTGATCTCGCCCTCTCCCGAGGCGAGCACTACGTATTTGCGCAGCATCACGAGTGCGGCCGACGCCTTGTCGAATTCGGCGGCGACGAACCGGTCGGTGCCGATGAGCGCGAGGGCGGCTCGAGCGGGCATCACTGCACCGCGCACCTCGTCGGCGCGCGAGCTCGGCGCGAGGGCGCGCAGCTCCGCCATCGACGTGAAGATCGGCAGCACGGGCTTGCCGGTGGTCGACCGGATGGTGCGCACCCGGTGCCCCTTCTTCTTTGTCGCGGCGCCGGTGACGTCGACGACGAGGTAGCCCTCGCGAAGCGCGTTCAGAAACGCGGCGAGGTGCGTGTAGTCGGGGGTCGCCTGCAGTGCATCGAGTGCGGCGCGGGCCGCCTCGTTCACGTAGTCGGCGTGCACGTCTTCAGGGATCGGCGGCTGCTCCGTCATGCTCCCAGACTACGCGGCCGACGCGCCTCGACCGCGCGTGTGCTCCGAACCACCGGGCTGATCCACACCCTCGTCCTCTTCACCGATGCCCCGCGCCGCGAGCGCCTCACCGGTGAGCTGCGCCTGGGCGACGGTGCGGATCACCAGCGGCACGACGCGGGCGCGCGGGCTGCGTTCGAGGCCCCGAGCGCGTGCCGCGTCACGGGTCTCGCGTGAGATGCCGATGACATTTGGAATCGCGCGGATGACGAGCGAGAACGCGAGTGCGACCCGCTCAGGCTTGACGCCGAAGCGGCGTAGCGGCCCGATTGCCCAGGTCACGGTGTCGGTCATGTCTTCGATCGCGGTGCTCGCGGTGACTGCGCTGGCGGCGAGGATCAGCGCGAAGAGGCTGCCGACCACCACATAGCCGCGCACTGCGCCGGCGGCCCAGGCCGTGGCGCCCGGAAAGGCGGCCCCGGCCGCGCCGATGCCGCCCACCGCAGCGAACGCGTCGCTCGCGGCGGTGAAAACGAAAAGCAGCACCGCGACGATGGCGAAGCCACGGGCGACCCGGCCGAAGTCGCGGCCGCGCATGCCCGAGAGGATGGCGAGTGCGATCGCGATCCCGAGCCACAGTGTGGTCGTCCAAAGCGAGGCTGCGCCCGTGCCGCGCAGCGCCATGACGACGATCGCGAAGAGGAACAGCCCGAGCAGCTTCGCCCCCGGTCGCACCGCGTGCAGCGGGCCGCGGCGGGTGATGTAGCTGCCGAGCGGAGACGCCTCGCTCACCGAAGTGCTCGCTCTCGGTAGTGCGCGATCGCCTCGGCGGGTGGGCCGTCGAACACGACGCGAGCGTCGTCGACCACGAGCGTGCGGTCGGCGCGCGCGGCGAGGTCGAGGTCGTGGGTGACGACGAGCAGCTGCTGCGGCAGCGACATCAGCAGATCACCGATGGTGCGGGCGTTGCGCAGGTCGAGCAGGGTGGTCGGTTCGTCGGCGACGAGGATCGCCGGGTCGCCCGCGAGCACCGACGCGATGGCGAGCAACTGCTTCTGCCCGCCCGAGAGCGTGTGTACGCTCTGGTCGGCGCGCTCGGCCAGCCCGAAGCGCTCGAGCACGGCGAGGGCTGCCGCGTGACGCTCGCGCTTGTCGGGGTGGCTGCGGCGCAGCGAGAGCGAGACGTCTTCGGCGACCGTCGGCATGATGAGCTGCGCCGATGGGTCGGTGAAGACGAACCCCACTGCGCGGCGCACGGCGGCCCCGTCGCGGCGGGTATCGAGCAGGGCGCCGCTCGATGCACCCGCGTCGACGCCGATGCGCACGGACCCCGCGCTCGGCTCGATGAGTCCGTTCACGAGCCGGGCGAGCGTCGATTTGCCCGAGCCGTTGCCGCCGATCACCGAGATGCGGTGCTCGGCGAGCGTCAGCGAGGTGGGCTGCAGAATCGTCCGATCGGCGTCGGGGCCAGGGGCGACCACGGTGGCGGAGCGGAGTTCGATCACGCGGAGATCCTACTCGGGGGCGGGTGCGGGTGCGGGTGCGGTGCCGGTGCGAGCTCAGCGCGCGCGGGTCGGAAGCAGCGCGGGGAAGGCGCGGTGCACGGCAGTCGCGACGAGCGCCATGAGGATGTTCTTCACGATGTCGCCCGGAATGAACGCGAGATCGAAGAGGAAGGCGTCGCCGATGCTCATGCCGCCGCGCCACGCGAGACCGAGTGCGCCGAGCGGGTGAATGAAGATGAGGCTGCTGGCGAAGCCGGCGACGAAGATGAGCGGGATGCTCGCGGCGATCTTGCGGCGGGGCAGGCGTTCGACGATGAAGCCGGTGAGCAGCGCGGCGAGCGGGAACGCGACGAGATAGCCGACCGTGGGGCCGGCGAACGGGGCGAGGCCGGCCGATCCTCCCGAGAACACCGGCAGTCCGATCGCGCCGACGGCGAGGTACAGCAGCACGGCCAAGAATCCGCGTCGCGCCCCGAGCACGGCGCCCGAGAGCATCACGGCGAAGGTCTGCAGCGTGATGGGCACGAGGCCGCCGATGCTGATGGCGGGGAGCAGCGCGCAGGCGGCGATCAGGGCGGCGAACGCGGCGATGAGCGCAAGATCGGTGGCGACGCGATTGCGGCGCGGGGCCGCGGCGGTCTCGAGCGCGGGGGTGGCGTCGGTGGTCATGGGGGCTCCTCGGTGAGTCGGGCGCTGCGGCGGGGTGATGCCCCGGCCCGGCAGGCCAACCTGAACAGTGTTCTGGTGAACGGTGTTCAGGTTAGCGCTAGGCTGGGGAAATGCGCAACACGCTCGCCGATGTCGTCTCCACAGCGTTGGAGGTACTCGACGATCAGGGGCTCGAGGGCTGCTCGATGCGCCGGGTCGCCGCGGCGCTCGACGTGCAGCCCAGCGCCCTCTATCACCACGTGCCCAATAAGCAGAGCCTGCTTGCGCTCATGGCCGACGAGATCGCCGGCGGAGTGCTGCAGGTCGAGGCGGGCGCGGTGCTCACGCGCGACGGTGCTCCGGTCGGGCCGGCTGACCGCGCGCGCTTCATCTGTCTCGCCCTTCGTGGGGCCATGCTCGACATTCGTGACGGCGCCGACGTGGTCGCGACGGCGGCGGCGTTCCGGCTCGGCGATTCGGCAGTGGAGGATCGCCTGGCCGAGCTCATCGGAGCCGACGGCGCGCGCACCATCCTGCTCTTCACCTTCGGCCACACGCAGTCCACGCAGACGCACCGGCAGGCCGCAGCGTTGGGCGCCCTCGGGTCGCTGGTCGGCCGGGCCGACGCCGGAGCCGCTAACGGTGCCGGCTCGGATCGGGGCGCGGGCGATGACGCGGCGGCTGATCCTGCACTCGATCTCGATGCCTCGTTCGAGCGAGGGCTCGACATCATTCTCGCGGGGCTCGAGCGCTAGTCTGCTGAGATGGAACCGCGCGATCTGACCTACGAGCACGGGCCGGTCGAGATGGCCTACACAGAGACCGCGGGCCCGACCGATGCGGGCGATCGCGTCTACGTGCTGATCCACGGCATCGGCATGGGGCGCGTCGTGTACGCCGGGGTCGGCGAAGAGCTCTCGGGCAATGGTCGAGTGCTTGCGGTCGACCTGCCGGGCTTCGGCGATTCACCGGAGCCCGGGTCGGCTGCAACGCTGGAGCAGACCGCCGAGGTGATCGCCCAGTTCATCCGCGACCGCGTGCCCGACACCGCCGTGCTCGTCGGACACTCGATGGGCACGCAGATCGTCGCCGAGGTCGCACACCGGTACCCCGAGCTCGTCGAGGCGCTCGTGCTCATCGCGCCCACGGTGAACCGCCACGAGCGCACGGCGATCCGACAGGGCATGCGCATGGTGCAAGACCTCTGGGGCGAGACCCCGAAGGTGCTGCTGCTCGGGCTCTGGCAGTACGCGAAGACCAGCCCGATCTGGTTTCTCAACAAGCTGCGATTCATGCTCGGGCATCGCATCGAGGCGATCTGCCCGACGATCACGACCCCGACCCTCGTGCTCACCGGCGAAGACGATCGCGTCTGCCCGCCCGATTGGGTGCGCGAGGTCGCCGACGCGCTGCCCGACGGCGTCATGGAGTTGATTCCGGATCGCGGCCACGAAGCCATCATTCGCAGCCCGGAGCCGGTCGCGTCGATGATCCTCGATTTCGTGCGGCGTCGCTCGACGGGTTTTGGAAAGGCTACGAACTCGCTAGCGTAGGGGCAACCGGGCGCACTTCCGCTCGCGCCCGGCGCGAAGGAGGGCGACGATGCGCAAGAACCTGAAGATGCTGATGTGGAGTGGCCTCGGGCTGGTCGTTGTTTCGTTTCTCACGCAGTACGCCCAACTGATCCCGCAGCCCACCGTGGGAGCGAACGACCTCTACTGGGCGTTCATGGGGTCGCTGAATCTCGTGTCGTATGCCGGCAACATGATCGGCGCAATCCTCTTCGCCGGAGCGCTGCTGATTCACTTCGGTCTCGATCGACGCGGAACCGATGCGGTGCGGAGTGCGCAGCGAGTCGACGCCGACCTGCCCGAACCCGAAGCGGGAGGGATTGCGTGACGCGATCCTTCACGATTGAAACTCTTGCGCCGGTGCCGCCCGAAGACCTCTTCGCGATCTCACTCGACGCCTCATCACGCAGCGCAACCGGGCGCTGGTTTCGGCGTTCGGATGAATGATTCGTGCGCTGCGCTTTCGGGCGATGCGTCGTCTCCCAGTCTCCCCGTCTCGGGGATTCGAGAACCGGAGTACCCTGGGCACAGTGAGTGAGCAGGAGAAATCGGTAACGCGGGCGACCATCGTGTGGGTGGTCGCCGGAATTGTGGTCTGCGGTGGCATCGGCGCCGTGCTGGGCGGCCTGATCGGCCTGATCGGGCTCGGAGCCGGCAGCGGTCTCGCGATCGGTGCGGTTGCCGGGTTTCTGATCGGCATGCCCGCGGGCGACGCGAAGTAGCTCGCGCAGTCGCGATCGTCACTGCCACACTGAGTGCATGAGTCAGTATCGCGCGGTGCGCGCCTTGCGTACGACGGTCGTTGCCGGTGCAGCGGCGCTGTGCCTCGGCGGGCTGTCGGCGTGCAGTGCGGCGCCCGAGAGCGGCACCGTGACGATCTCGTACTGGGGTACGGATGGCGCCACGGACGAGCCCGCGTCGATGCACTTCACGATCTCGGTGGCGGGTGCAGGAGTGGTGTCTGAGGGCATCGTCGAGCGCGACTCTTCCGTGGGACTCTCCGAGATTCCCTTCGGGTCGCTGACCATCGACATCGCGGAGGCCTGCCAGGTGCAGTCCGAGTTGTTCGACGCACTCAACCCTTCGGCGACGCTCACTGTCGAAGGCGACCAGTGCACGTTCGGCGATTAGTCGCGGCCCGGGGAGAGAGCCGGGGTGCGAGCCGGGCCTCTCACCAGCTTCGCTCCCGCAGGAGAAATTCGTTCATTCGGAGCTTTCGTCGTCGATCGATCCGCGTGAGCGAAGAACTCCGCCGCGACGGGTGGCGGATCACCGGGCCACCCTACGCCAGCAACGTCGGTGGTGGGATTTACGCTGCTGCACGTGGCAGAGCGATCAAACCTGATTCAGGTGGCGAGTGACGAGTGGATCGTCATGCGCGAGTTCGCGCAGTACCCGAAAGCGGTGATTCGCGGCATTCGAGACACTGCAGGGGAGGCGCGGTATGTGCTGCTCGCCTGGCATCCCGTGCGGCACCGGCAACGCATGGTCGGCATCTTCGCGACCCGCACCGAGGCGGAGCGGGCGGTGCCGTGGCCGTCGCGCTCGCCGCAGGTGCCGGGCCGAGCTGACGCGCCGCTGCAACCTGGTGCGCCCGCGGCGCAGGGGTCGCCGCGAGCGCAGAGCACTCAGCGCACGCAGCCGCCCACGCCGCAGTATCCGCCGCAGAACTACGGTGCGGCAGCGGCTAGTCGGTGAGGTGTATGCATGGCATGCTCACGTGGGGCTGTCAATGCGGTGCACATTGCGGGCCAAAGATGAAAAGCTACTTTCGGCCGCTCCCCGAGGAGTCCTGTTTCCCCAAATGTGGCACCGGGGAGCGGCTCTCGACGCGCAGTGACATGCACGAATGCTGAGCCTGTGCGGGCGACTACCGTGGTGGCATGAGTGCGATCGAGATTCGTGAGGCGATGATGTGCGACGCCCGGGGTGTGGCCGACGTGCACGTGCGGTCGTGGCAAAGTGCCTATCGCGGGCTCATTGCCGATGACGTACTGAGCGCATTGAGTGTCGAACGGCGCACTGAACGGTGGGCGGGGTGGATCGCCGCGTCACTCGCGGGCGAGGTGACCGACGGGCAGGGCGTCGTGAGTAAGGGGGCCTCGTCGCATCGCATGGTGGTCGCGGTCGCGGGTGATCGAATCGTGGGGTGGGCCACGTTCGGGCCCGGCCGCGATGCGGGGTCGGATTCGCTCGGCGAGCTCGCCGGGCTGTATGTGGACCCGAACTTCTGGTCGCAGCGCATCGGCTTCGCCCTGATCTCTCGGGTCGAGAGCGAGTTGGGCGCGGCGGGTTTCGGCGCAGCGTATCTTTGGGTGCTCGATGGCAATGAGCGTGCGTCGCAGTTCTATGCGCGCCTAGGGTGGCAGGCCGACGGTGTGGAGAAGTTCGGTGACGCCGGTGATCTCACGGGGCTGCATGAGCGGCGCCATGTGAAGCGACTCACTCCGTCGTTGTCGGCGATCGGGCGCGACAGCACCGGCTGAACGAACTTCGAGCACCAATGGGCGCGTCGCGAAAAGTCGGCGTACACTCGAACATATGTTCGAATCAGTCATCGGGCCGAAGCTGCCCGTTCGCGATGACACCGTGGTGGTCTGGATGGCGAATGGGGTTCCGGCGCGGTTGGTCTTCGAGCGCGCGCGGTGGCGCATCGAGGGGTCGCCGCGACCGATCATCGAGGTGCCCGAGAGTCATGCGCACCCCTTGATCACGCATGCACCGGAACGGCTGACGGGTTGGCGCTGTACCGCACGTCGAGATGGCGGTGCGGAGGTCGCCGAGCTCGCGCTGCGTCGCGCGGGGTCTCGGTGGATTGCCGAGCGGCTTTAGGCGTGAACCTACTTCGCTGACCGCAGGTTGCCGGGGTACTTGTCACCCTCGGCATCGGCTGCGGCGAGCGTGCCGTCTTCTTTCATGACGATGAGGCCGGTGGTCGATTCGGCCGACTTGCCCAGAACGAGAAGCCAGTCTTTGTTGATCTCGGGCACGCGGCTGCCCATGAACTTGAACGTCACGGGGATGTCGGGCGAGATCCAGATCGCCGTGCGTCCGTCGCCGCCGTTCACGCTGTCTTTCCATGACATGAGAAACGATTCGCCGCGCATCAGCTTCTGCACGATCACGATCTGCAGGTGTGCAAGCGTGCGGTCCTCGAAGTGGGTGACAAGGCCGTCGTAGCGCAGTGATCCCATGTGTTCTCGGTTCCCCTCAAGGTCAGCGGTCGTGGCATGCAGTGTGTGGTGACCATTTTGCCATGTCCAGAAAGTATGACAGTTTTTGTGTAAAGTGTGGAATCATGGAATCGTTGGCGCGAACGTGACCGACGAGAAGGAGGATCCGATGGACGCAGGTGCGTACGTAGGTGGCCTCGACACTTGGTCGCAGGTGGAAGACGACTTCTTTGTCGGCAGCCGCGATGGCGAGTTTCTCGGATTCGTGGATCGCATCGGCGCCGAACAATATCTCGCCTGTGATCAGTATTCGCGCGAGATCGGCAGCTTCGCGACGCTGTCGGCTGCGATCACCGCGCTTGAAGCGTCACGGTCACTCCCTGACGCACCCGGAAAGGCGGCATAACCCATGACACACTCACCGGTGCAGATGATCGGGTCTGCGGCCCTGCACTCGCTCGTGTACTCGAGCCGCGCGACGAGCGCATTCACCGAAGCTCAGCTCCCCGACCTGCTGGTTCGTGCGCGCGCACACAATGCTGCAGCGGGGGTGACTGGCATGCTGTTGTATCGGCAGGGGCGCTTCATCCAGTTCTTGGAGGGGGCGGAGCGCGATGTGCATGCCCTGTTCTCGGCGATCCACGCGGACCCGCGTCACGAGTCTGTTCGCGTGCTGCTCGACGAACCGATCGAGCAGCGGCAGTTTCAGGATTGGACCATGGGGTACGAGCCGTCAGCGGAGTCTGCGGCGCCCGCACCTGCCGGGTTTCGGGATACGTTCGACGACCTGGAGTCGGCTTCGGATCACTTCGTCACGAGTCGCGCTGCACGCGAGCTCACCCTGTGGTTCCGGGTGCGCTCAGCGCGTGGGCGGCTGACGGCGGCGTAGACCTTCAGGCTTCTCGGGCATGTGACGCCAGCGACTCGAGAGTTGAGAGGCGGCGGTCTGGGGGTCCTGTGATCTCGGCGACTTTCGTGCTCGGGCCGATCAGTTTGGGGTCCCCGAGGAGATCGAGCAGCATGTCATTCATGGTGCCTTGGAGCTCCGGAAACTCCTCGATGCCCGGCGCAATGGGGTCGGACGAGGTAAGCGGAAGCGCGACGAGCAAATCGACATGGTTCAGTGCCTCGCGGGTGAGCTCGGTCGAGCGGATGAGTAGCTGACGCGAAACCGATCCGCCCGCCAATTCATCGATGGACAGCAGATATGCGAGAAAGTCGATAGGTCCGCGCTCGGCGATGAGGTTCTCGGGCCTGTCAACAGGCATGAGTCTGTCGGCCGAAACGCGGAGCTGCGCAGCGAAAGAGACTGAACTCGGGGTATCCCACATCTCGTCGATGAGATCGAACGGGTCGGGCAACACGGTGTACTCCGGGTGGCGAAGCGCGAAATCTGCAATGAGCGTGCTCTTGCCGCTCGCGTGGGTGCCCGAGACGACGATGCGCATATCGTGACCCTACGACATTGAGTGAAGCATCGGCGATTGCGAAACCGCGCGGCGGTCTTGGAACAGCGTGTTAGGTCGTGTGGTGATTATGGGGGGGGGCTGCAGTAGGGATCGTTGGAATAGCGGCATTCTGGGCATAGTTAGTACCGATATTTGGAGCGCCTAAGTGTGGTGGCGCGTGGATGAATGTCGGTAGCACCTTAGATACTCAAAAGATGTTCAACAATCAGCCCTCTCAGCGAACAACGATCTGGATAGCGGTAGCACTCATCCTTGGAGTTGGAACGCTCGCGACTTTAGGCGTCTCTCAAACCTCCGGCTTGCCGATTATTCAAGTGGTAATGATTGGGGTTTTCATGGCCATCGCCTTCGCCACCGTCACAATTGCTGCATTCGGGTTCATCGTCGCAGACACCATTCCTCCGTTGCGTCCACTCGCGGAGAGGTCGGTCTTAGGCAAGCGCATCGCGAGCTACAAGAACTTCGGAGTATCTTCTGCTGCACTTCTCGGAACCGTGTACATCACATGGCTGATCACAAGGTCCTACGAAGCAGGCTTCCACACAGGCAACCGCAACTTCAACTCATTGGCTGCAAGCTTCGAGATTCTCCCATTCCTCCTCGTCTTTGCGGCTTGGGTCCAACTGTTTCTGCTCACATGCGACCTCTTTCGCATTGGGTACAGACGCCGCATGAACGCGATCGACTATGCGACCCGCGCAATCGCCGCCAGAACCGGGACGGATGCCATTTTCCTTCGCGAAATTGGTCGAGCAAGCATGAGTAGCATGTTCTGGATCGCAATCACGTTGATCTTCGCATTGCCCTTGGTCGCGAGCGGGCTATCGGTACTCGTTTTGGCGTCTTTGCCGAAGTAACTGGAACTCGCCCCGTTCCCGGGTTAGCGCGCGGGATTTCCAAGACGCTTGGAATGTCCCAGTTGTGACGGAGTGCGGCCAGCCCCACGCGCTTGACGCATATATGAGACAGCCCCTCAACTTTCCGGGAAACCACGGAGCTGAGGGGCTGTCTCCTGTTAGTGATGAGGTGCTTGGAGGGAGGTGTCGTTCACTTCGACGCGCATCTTCTCCGCGCACCAAACGCTCAAGTTCTTCACGTCGCTCAGCGCGCTGTGCAGCGCTCTGAAATAACAGCCCGAAGTCCCGTATGCGGGAGTCCGTTTGAAAGGCCGGGGACAGGGTGCCTCATCGTTTGTTCGCAGTTCACTCGGCACGAACGCGAATCAGCCAATGCGTGCTGACACGAGGGACATAGCCTTCAGGGGCCAGCCTCGTGCGGTGCGAGTTCAGGCTGCAGATGGGTCGGCAGCCTGAACTTCTGCGGTCATCTCGGCCCATACCTATTGTGTAAAAATATGGATGCAGGTTGTGGGCCACAGGACGCTCCTCATCGGGTCCAACTACCCCATCCAACAGGTGCGCCTTTAGTTGATGCCAGGTCGGGTCAGTGTCCTGGCTATGTGGCACCATGCAGGTATGAGCGAATTGCCGAACGGGTTGTCTGCGGTTGTGGAGCATCTGGCTGGAATAGCTGCGGAATATAGCGATGGTTTGAAGTGGAATGAGGAGCACAAGCTCCTCGCGGACATGATGAACATGCCGGCTCGTTGGATCGGTGTTGATCCAGATCAGTTGCATCGGGCTTGCCTTGAAGCGGGGATGGCGGCAGAGGACGCAATGACTGTGAGTGGGTTCTTGCGTGATCGACGGCTAGGAAAGTGGTTCGAAGTGAGGGGTACTTACCGAGATTTCCATTTCATGCCCGTGGTCCACGGGGTTGAATGGACACGCGAGAGCCTAGGGAGTCGAGAATGATGAACTCGACACATGCACTTGAAAGCGCTTGGTGGCGCTGGAGTTGGGCTCCAACGGATGGGGAGTGGCAAGCACTCTGGGCTTTTTGTACGTTGTTGGCGGCAATTATTGCGGCTGGGATCGCACTCAGACAGCTAACCGCTATGTGGCAGGCCAATGCGGCCGCAGCCGATGCCAGCCGGCAGGCGTCTGACGCTAGCCGTGCAACGATGCGGCCATATTTGGACGTGAGTTTTGAGTTCCTGCCGTCCGTCCCTAAGGATCCAGATTCGACGCCGAGAACCGGATTCACCCTCGTTGTGATTGAGAACCGTGGCCAATCAGTAGCAAAGGGCGTGCGGCTCAAGTCGTCACCGGAGTTTGAGTCAAGCGGTGTTGGTCGGCAGGGCGACAAGGACAGGGCGCTCGAATGGATTCGCGAGAAGTTTTCTGGCGAATATGTATTCCAGCAAATTCCCCCGGGCAAGAAGTTTGCCTATGTCCTCGACCTCACGAAAGAGCAGATGGACCCCGATCGGGGCTTGCCGCAGCGATATGAAGTTCAGGCAAACTACTCCGACATGGAGGAGTCAGAGGAGTACCGCGAGATCCACGTTCTTGATGCGGAACCATGGCACTTGTCTCGCGTGGAGGCTGATCCACTTGCGGTTATCGCTCGGCAACTGCGGACTATGAACTCGTATGAGAAGAAGGCTCAGAAATCCCGTGAAAAGCTATTGGGTGCAGTTGAGCAGATTGGTGATAACGGTAATCCTGGTGAGCGCGACACCGTCAGCGCTATGCGTTGAAGGATGGGTCAGCGAGTTCCGCAATCACATCTGCCTGAGGCGGTATTGACGACGTTTCCTCAGCCATTACCTGACTCCTTCTGCTCGATTGAACCCGTGTGGGAAAAGAAACCCCGGAGAGGTATCTTGGCAAACCCCGGAGGCCTTTCGATTTCGCCGGGGAGAGGGACTTGTCGTTCATCTCATCTGGGCCAATGCGGGTTACACATAGGCGAGTCCGCGTCCGAATTGGTCTCGGCGTGTGCGTAGCTTCTGGACGTCATTGACGAGTCCTGCGAATGTTGGGTTCTCTTGAATGAATGAGTGTCACGTTTCACGCTCAGCTGTTGTTAACGGCTGCGAGGGAGAGCGCATTCGGTCGCGGCTATCTTCGCTGAACGCCCTGCGGGCTCCTCGCGGACTAAAGCCGCCACATCGCTGTAATCAAACGGGTTCCTCAGAACAGCGTGTTCTGATCCTCCATGCCGCGCATCGCGTCGTAGTCGAGCACGAGGCAGCGAATGCCGCGATCCTCGGCGAGGGTGCGCGCCTGCGGCTTGATCTCTTGCGCGGCGAAGACGCCCGTGACGGGTGCGAGCTTCGGGTCGCGGTTCATGAGTTCGAGGTAGCGGGTGAGCTGTTCGACGCCGTCGATGCCGCCGCGGCGCTTGATTTCGATGGCCACTGATCCACCATTCTCGTCTTTCGCGAGAATGTCGACCGGGCCGATCGCGGTCATGTATTCGCGACGCACGAGGGTGTGGCCCTCGCCGGCGAGTTCGATCTGGTCGGCGAGCAGCTCTTGCAGGTGCGCTTCGACGCCGTCCTTGATGAGGCCTGGGTCGATGCCGAGATCGTGCGAGCTGTCATGGAAGATTTCGAAGAGCGAGACGATGAGGCGATCCGCGGTCTTCTTGTGCGTGACCTCCCACGCTTCGACGATGCCGGCGCTCGTCTGATCGTCGTCGAGTTCGAGCGATGCGAGTGTGCACGGCGGGCTCATCCAGTTGAGCGGCTTGTATGAGCCGCCGTCGGAGTGCACCAAGATGCTGCCGTCGTTCTTGAGCATGAGCACGCGCTTTGCACGCGGCAGGTGCGCCGACAGGCGCCCCGCATAGTCAACGGAGCAGTCTGCAACAACGATTCGCACCCGCAGAAGTTTACCGGCTTACGACGCCCGCGACGACTCCCGCATCGGAGCGCGTTCGCGTGCCGCCCGAGCGAAGACGAACGCGAAGAGCGCGAAGAACGCGAGCGGCCAGAAGGCGCGCAGCAGGCCGACGTGCTCGCCGAAGAAACCGATCGACATGGGGCCGAGCAGAAACGCGGTGTAGGCGATGGCCGAGACCGCGGCGACGTCGCGCGTCGCGGTCGCAGGGTTGTCGGCGGCGGCCGAGATGCCGATCGGAAACCCGAAAGCGCACCCGACTCCCCACAGCACCGACCCGACGACGCTCGCCCAGGTCAGCGGCACCAGCGTCACCAGTGCGAGGCCGGCGAGCACGAGCACCGCACCGCCGCGCAGCACGGCGACCCGACCGAAGCGCGTCAGCAGCACCGACCCCGCGATGCGGGTCAGCGTCATCGACACGAAGAAGACGCCGAGCGTGAGTGCCGCGGCCTCATTCGTGAACCCGCGGCCGTCGACCAGCGCGAGCGGCAGCCAGTCGCTGGCAGTGCCCTCGGCAAGCGCCATCGACATCGCGATGAGGCCGACGACGACGATCCGCGGGTCGCGCCACGGGCTGTACGGTCGCCGCGCGACCGGCACATTGCCGGTGGTGGTCGGAATCGGGATCGGGCCCGTGTGCACGTTGCGCAGGCTGTCGGCCTCGGGCTCGTCATGATTGCCCGGCGGAAGGTTGGGCAGCGTAAAGATCGCGGCGACCAGGATCAGCGCGTAGACCGTGCCGAGGTGCACGGGCACGGCGAGCTGCGCCGACTCCGCCAACGCCGAAACGCCCATCGCACTCACGCTTCCCAGGCTGTAAGCCGCGTGCATCAGTGGCATGCGCGGTTTGCCGATCGCGCGCTCGGCCCCGGCGCCGCTGACGTTCATTGCGACGTCGGAGGTGCCGAACATGAGCCCGTAGATCACCAGGAACACGACGGCCGCGACGGGCGCATCGAACCAGAACAGGGTCGCGGCGGTCGGAAGCGAGACGGCCTGACCGGTGATGCCGATCGCGAGGGCTTTGCGCGGGCCGAGCCACGACACCGTGCGGCCCGAAAACACGAGCCCGGTGAGTGAACCAAGCGCGAGCGCGAGCCCGAACCAGCTCATCTCGAGCGTGCTCGCGCCGAGATGGTCGCGCAGTGCGGGGAGCCGGCCGAGCCAGCTGCCGAAGCCGAATCCGAGTAGCGCGAAGATGATGATGACGCCGGTGTTCCACTGCGCCGCGAAGCGGGAGGATGACGTGCGAGTCACGGAGCTCCTATGGACCAAATGCCTGAACGATGTGCTCAGCGTAGCAACCACCTGAGTGTCTGCCGGGTTAGGGTGGACGCAGTCCATCGGAGTGTCGGCGAGGAGTCGCAATGGTCGCGTGGGGCAGAGGCGCAATCGTCGCCGTGATCGGTGTTGCGCTCGCGATGAGCGGGTGCAGCCCGCAACCAGATACCTCTGAGAGCGCGTTGCAGGCCGAGCGCTTTCCTGCCGCGTACGCGCAGTCGATCGACTGGGGCGAGTGCGGTGCCGATCACGGCCTCACGCCCGCGTACGCAGACGCCCTGCGCGACGGCGGCGCCGACACCGATGCGTTTCGATGCGCGGTGGTGCAGGCGCCGCTCGACTGGAACGCACCGCGCAATCACGAGACGGTCGACCTGGCGATCTCGCTCATCCCCGCGACCGGCGCCGAGCCGCGTGGCACGCTGCTGGGCAACCCCGGTGGGCCGGGCGGCAGCGGCCTCGATTTCGCATTCGACATGACGATCGCTCCGGGCTTCGCTGACGTGCGCGAGCAGTACGATCTGTTGGGGTTCGACCCTCGCGGCATCGGCCGCAGCACCCCCGTTATCTGCGATGAGGTGTCTGGAATCATGTCGGTCGAGCTTGCGGAGTGCGCAGAACAGCAACCGCTGGCGCACTCGATGGGCACGTCTCAGGTGGCTCGCGACATGGAGCTGCTGCGTACGCTCGTCGCGGCGGATCACCTCGACTACTTCGGCTACTCGTACGGCACGATGCTCGGCGCGACGTATGCGACCCTGTTCCCGGAACGCGTCGGGCGCATGCTGCTCGACAGCGCTTCGGCAGCGGACTGGGCGAGCCTCAGAGGAGACTTCGAACAGAGCGCCGCGATTTCACGCTCACTCGTCGAACTCGCGACCTCATGCGGCACCGCCTACGAGGTCGAGGTCTGCCCATTCGCTGATGAGGCGTCACTCATTAGGGTGCTCGACGATCTCGACCGATCGCCATGGAAATCGAGTGATGGCGCATCAATCGACCGCAACACGCTGCTCGGGTACCTCACCTCGGCGCTGTACCAGCGCACGGCGGGGCGAGAGATCGCCCTCGAAACGGTGGCGCTCGCGGCGTTCGGCGACCAGAATGCGATCGACGGCATCGCTGAGGAGATGGCCTCGGGCGGCGCAAACGTCGGCCTGGCCGGCACGTTCGTGCGCTGCCACTCGTTCCCCGCCGACCCCGACATCGTCGGCACGATCGCCGAAATTGAGCGCGCCGGATTGCCGCGCCTGAACGGCGGGCCCGAGATCACTGACGAGACGCTCGAACCGTTTCTCGATCTCTCTTGTTTCGCGCTCGCAGAGAGCGGAGACGACATCACCGATGCCTTCTCCGGTTCCCCTGACGCGTCGATTCTGGTGATCGGCATCACCGGTGACCATGCGACGCCGTATGCCGGGGCCGAGGAGATGGTGCGCCAGCTCGGAAACGCGCGGCTGCTGACCTTGGACGGCAACGGCCACGCTGCTTCGTATACCGGGCGCTCGCAGTGCATTGATGCTGCGGCGACGGCCTACCTGCTCGACGGCGCGCTGCCGGATCGCGGCACCGACTGCACCGACGACTGACCCGGGCGGATGCCGCTCGAGTCGCGTTGCCGTCGAAGCGCTCGCGCATTCAGACGCCGAGGCGCACCCAGCGATCGCCGCGGGCGCGAATGCCGAGCGTGAGCGCTCGGGCGCCCATGAACACGACGGCGAACCCGATCGTGAGTGCAATCAGCGCGGGGGTGCCGGAGGGCACAAGCACCGTGAGTGCCCAGAGGATGGGGAGGTAGGTCGCGAGGTTCACCAGGCTCGTCCACGCCAGATACCGGGCGTCGCCCGCGCCCATGAGCACGCCGTCGAGCACGAAGACGTAGCCCCCGAGCGGCAGAGACACCCCCAGAACGAGCATCGCCGCCGGCAGTATGGCGATCACCGACGGGTCGTCGGTGAAAACGCGACCGATCACGGGGCTCGATAGTGCGAGCACTCCGCCGATGACGACGCCGCAACCCACTCCCCAGAACATGATGCGCCGCACCACCGCTCGCGCCCGAGAAGCGTTGCTCGCACCGAGGGCGTCGCCCACGAGGGCTTGCGCGGCGATCGCGAGCGCGTCGAGGGCGAACGCCGCCGTCGAGAAGATGGTGAAGACGATCTGATAGCCGGCTGTTGCGACGGTGCCATGGCTCGTCGCGGCGAAGACCGTCGCCAGGGTCGCCGCGCGCAGCCCGACGGTGCGTATGAAGAGCCAGCCGCCGCTGCGCCCGGCATGCGACAGCCCGTCGCGATGCGGCAGCAGGCTCGCGCCCGCGCGGCGCGCGTGGCCCGCGATCACCCAGAGGTAGACCACGACCATCGACCACTGCGCGACGACGGTGCCCCATGCGCTGCCGGCGATGCCGAGCCCCAAGCCGTAGATGAACCACCAGTTGAGCAGTGCGTTTACGGTGAACCCGATTGCCGCGACAGCGAGCGGGGTGCGGGTATCTTGCAGGCCGCGCAGCAGGCCGCTCGCGGCGAAGACGACGAGCATCGCCGGAATGCCGAGGCACGAAACGGTGAGATAGGCGAGTGCCTGCTCGGCGGTGCCGGTCGCCGTGCCGAACGCGATGACGATCGGGCGACTGGCGACCCAGAGCGCGCCGCCGACCACGAGGCCGATGCCGAGCGCGAGCCAGAGGCCGTCGATGCCGGCTTGCACGGCGCCGCGCAGGTCGCCTGCCCCGCGTCGGCGTGCCACCAGGGGAGTCGTCGCATAGGCGAGGAAGACCATCAGGCCCACTGCCGTCTGCAGCACGGCACCCGCGACGGCGAGGCCGGCGAGTGGCTCGGCGCCGAGGTGCCCGATCAATGCCGAATCCACGATGAGAAACAACGGCTCCGCGATGAGCGCGCCGAGCGCCGGAACCGCGAGGTGCGCGATGCTCCGGTCAATGCGACGGCGGTCGTCGCGCGCGGCTGTGGTGGGCATGGATCAACGGTATCGTCGGCCACCGACATCGTGGGGTCGGTGCCGCGCGCCGGTCGATCCCGCACTCTCTGTGGCGTGATCGTCGCCCGTCGATCGCGCTCCGCGAAACACTCTGCCCGTTGTCTGAGGCCCCCAGTAGGGTGGTCGCATGAGCACTGCAGCGACGGCCTCCGGCATCGACCTCACTGAACTCGACCCTGCGGTGCGGCCGCAAGACGACCTGTATCGACACGTGAACGGCAGCTGGATCTCGCGCACCGAGATTCCCGGCGACAAGGCGCGATACGGGTCGTTCGCGGTGCTGGCAGAGAACGCCGAAGAGGCGGTGCGCGACATCATCACCGGTACCGATTCGCCCGCACCCGGGGCTCCGGCTGACACGGAGGCCGACAAGGTCGCCGCGCTGTACGCGAGCTTCATGGACACCGACCGGGTCGACGCGCTCGGCGCTCAGCCGATCGCCGACGACATCGCGCGGGCGCAGTCGGTCGCGTCGATCGACGAACTGCTGACCGCGGTCGCCGACTTTGAGCGGCAGGGCCTCGGCGGCTTCTACGGCATGTACATCGACAACGATCCGGGTGATCCCGAGCGCTACATCGTGTTCGTGATGCAGGGCGGTCTCGGTCTTCCCGACGAGTCGTACTACCGAGAAGAGCAGTTCGCGTCGATTCGTGAGCAGTACCAGGCCCACATCGCGCGCATGCTGGGGCTCGCCGGCGTCGAGCAGGCGGATCGTCTGGCCGAGCTCGCCTATGGGCTCGAGCGCCGCATCGCCGCGAGCCACTGGGACAAGGTGGCGAGCCGCGATATCCAGAAGCTCTACAACCTGCGCACCTTCGCGCAGCTGCAAGAGCTGACTCCCCAATTCGATTGGCCGGCGTATCTCGGAGCACTCGGGGCCCCCGAATCCGCCTTCGCCGAGGTGGTCGCAGCGCAGCCTGACGCCATCTCGGGTCTCGCCGAGTTGCTGGTCGAGCCCGAACTTGAGGCGTGGCGGGCCTGGCTGGTCTGGAGCATCGTGCGCGCCTCCGCGTCGGTGCTCTCGCAAGAGTTTTCACGAGCAAACTTCGATTTCTACGGCACGTCCCTCACTGGGGCCCCCGAGCAGCGCGACCGCTGGCGTCGTGGCGTGTCGTTCGTCGAGGGCGCCATGGGTGAAGCGGTGGGGCGCCTCTACGTCGAGGGCCACTTCGATGAGCGCGCCAAGGCCGCAATGGACGGGCTCGTCGAGCACCTCATCGAGGCCTACCGAGACTCCATCGAGCGCCTCGAATGGATGGGGGCTGAGACCCGTCAGCGCGCACTCGACAAGCTCGACCGGTTCACTCCCAAGATCGGCTACCCCGTCAAGTGGCGCGACTATGCCGCGCTGGCGGTTGACGCCGGTGACCTGCTCGGCAACTCACGACGCGTCGCCGAGTTCGAGTTCGCGCGCGAGATCGGCAAGCTCGGCAAGCCCATCGACCGCGATGAGTGGTTCATGACGCCGCAGACGGTCAACGCGTACTACAACCCCGGGTTCAACGAGATCGTCTTCCCCGCTGCGATCCTGCAGCCGCCGTTCTTCGACGTGACGTGGGACGCGGCCACCAACTTCGGCGCAATCGGCGCGGTGATCGGCCATGAGATCGGGCACGGCTTCGACGATCAGGGCTCCCGCTACGACGGCGATGGCCGTTTGACCGATTGGTGGACGGAGGCGGATCGAGCAGCCTTCGAACAGCTCACCGGTGCGCTCATCGGCCAGTACAACGCGCTGTCGCCGGAGGGTGCCGAAGGCCAGACGGTCAACGGCGAGCTCACCATCGGTGAGAACATCGGCGACCTCTCCGGTCTCGAGATCGCGTGGAAGGCGTACCTCCGCTCGCTGAACGGCGCGGAGTCACCCGTGATCGACGGGCTCACCGGTGCCCAGCGATTCTTCCTCGCGTGGGCGCAGGCCTGGCAGCAGAAGTCGCGCCCCGAAGAGACGGTGCGCTTGCTCACGATCGATCCGCACTCGCCCAACGAGTTCCGCTGCAATCAGATCGTGCGCAACCTGGCCCCGTTCCACGAGGCGTTCGACACGAAGCCCGGTGACGGGCTCTGGCTCGACCCGGCTGAGCGCGTTTCGATCTGGTAGGCGTTACTGCTGTCGCGGCGGCAGCGAGGTGATATCGATCACCCCGTTCGCCGCGGCGGGGGTCAGCGCTGCGGCGCCCGTGGTTTCCCGGGCGTTGTCGGCCACCGACTCGAAGGCGACCGGCGCGGGCGGGGCGAGCCGCCCGCGCACCGGTTCGAGGTCGCTCGGAAGCGTGAACGGAGCGGGTCCGAACGCATCGCGAGCCGCGCGCACCACGCGCCGCGCGAGCAAATGGTTGCCCGTGCCACCGACGACGGCACCGATGCCGAACGGCAGCACTTTGCCGATCACCGAGGCCCCGCCGACGCCGGCGAGTCGGTGGAAGAACGAAGTTTTCAGCCGATCGAGCAGCGGCCCCACCGCATAGCGGGGCAGCGCAGAGGTGAGCATCTTGCCCCAGTAGTCGCGGCGTGATCCGCCGCCACCGACCGCCTGCATCGTAACCTGGCGCACGAGGTCGGCGCCCTCCTGCCCGAGCATCAGGGCGAGTACGAGCGCGCGGGTGCGCTCGCGGTCAGTGGTCGTAACGCCGTGCACCTCAGCGACCGAGTGCGCGAAGAGTGCTGTGGCTTCGACGAAGCCGATCGTCTCGGCGCTCGCCAGCCCGAGCGCGATACCGGTGCCGACCGACGGAATGACCGCGGCGGCTCCGACACCGGCCCCGCCGGCCGTGACAGTGGCGAGATAGCGCACCTCGAGCACACGCACGATCTGGTCAGGCGTCGCCTGCGGGTACTTCTTGCGAATGCGGCGCAGGTGCGCCAGCACCGGTGGGCGTTGCACGGCAAGCAGGCGATCGATCGAGCGCTCGACGATGGGTCGGGGTTCGCCCTCCGAAGCCTTGCGAGGCTGCGTGAAGCGCGCGATTACGCGCTCGCGGCGCGACGGAGTGGTCATGCCGCACAGCGTAGAGCACGGCCCTGCAGATCAGGGGCATGTGCTCCGCGGCCGATGCCCGTGCGAGCGGGGTCACTTTCGGAGGGTGCGGCATGCGCGACACCCTCCGAAAGTGACCCCGCTCCCATGAAATGAGCGCGCCGTCGGCCGCCCCGAGCGCTACGCCGCGGCGTGCTCCCTGCACGGGGCGCCGGTGTGCTCGGCGCACACGACGAAGCGGTGCTTGCATGCGGGTTTCGCACAATTGACTACGGTGTTCGAGGGCGAATCGCACACGCGGCAGCGCCCGATGACGGCAGCGCCGGGTGCGAAGTCGAGCGATTCGCGCCCGTCGAAGACGGCGAGCGATCCCTCCCACAGCCCGTCGTTGCCGAACGCCTCCCCGTACTTCACGATGCCGCCGTCGACTTGATAGACCTCACCGAAGCCGCGTTCGCGCATGGCGGCCGAAAGGATCTCGCATCGAATGCCTCCGGTGCAGTAGGTGACCACGGGCCGGCCTTTGAGGTCGTCGTAGTCACCGGCATCGATCTGCGCGATGAAGTCGTGGGTGGTGCGCACGTCGGGTACGACGGCGCCGCGGAAGCGCCCGATCTCGGCCTCCCATGCGTTGCGTCCATCGAAGAAGACCACATCGTCGCCGCGGTCGGCGACGAGTTCGTTGACCTGCTGCGGCGAGAGGTGCTGCCCGCCGCCGACCACGCCATCGGCGTCGACCCGCGTCTCGGCAGGGATGCCGAAGGCGACGAGTTCGTCGCGCACCTTCACGCTGAGCTTTGGAAAGTCGGTGATGCGCTTCCAGCGCGGCGCGCGATCGACGCCGTGGAGCCGCTCTTCGGGGGCGTCGACCAGGGCGGTGCCTTCGCTCCACTTGACTTCGAGGCCGGCGAACGGCCCGAACTCGCGAGTGCGGCGCGCGTATTGCTTGCACGCGTCGAGCTCGCCCCCAACGGTGCCGTTGATGCCGTGCGCGGAGATGATGATGCGCCCGCGCAGCCCCAGAGATTCGCAGAGCTGCTGCTGCCAGAGGCGTACGGCTTCGGGGTCTGCGATCGGTGCGAAGACGTAGTACAGCAGAATCTTGGGCTCGCTCACCCGACAATCGTACGCGTCGGCGAGAGCAGTGGGAGCCGTGGGGCATCGCTGCGCTCGCGACTTGACATTGACGCGACGTCAACATCTACCGTTGCACGTGAACGGAGACGAACATGACCGACACCACCCCGCTGCGCAGCGTGCAGCAGGTCGCCCGAGCCTCGGGCACCACCTCGCGCACCCTGCGCCACTACGACCGCATCGGCCTGCTGCCGCCGACCGAGTTCGGCGCGAACGGCTACCGCTATTACGACGACCGCGCGCTGGTGCGCCTGCAGCGCATCCTGCTTCTGCGTGAGCTAGGCCTGGGGCTCGAGGCGATCGCGCGCGTACTCGCCATGCAAGACGAGCAGGCGCGCGGTCACCCGGCGCCGACTGCCGAGGCCGAGATTTTGCAGACGCACCTCGCGATCCTGCACCGCGAACGCGACCGGCTGCAGGCCCAGATCGGCGCCGTCGAACGCACCATTACGGCGCTTCGGCGACCACACGTAGACCCCACCAACCCCACCACAGGAGACCTCATGACCCACCGCATGTTCGACGGATTCGACCACTCGCAGCACCGTGAGGAGGTGGAGCAGCGCTGGGGCGCCGACGCATACGCTGCCGGGGATCGCTGGTGGAGCGGTCTGGGCGATGACGAGCGCTCGAACTGGCAGGAGCGCTCGGCCCAACTGGCTGTGGCCTGGACGGCGGCGGCGGATCGCGGAACCGACCCGACGTCAGGGGAAGCGCAGGAGCTCGCCGCACGCCACATCGCCTGGCTGCGCAGCATTCCGGGCACACCGGCGGCCGATCCGAACGGCGACGTCTCCGGCTACATCCGCGGGCTCGCGGAACTCTACGTCGCCGACGACCGCTTCGCGGCGAACTATGGCGGGATGCAGGGAGCCGCGTTCGTGCGCGACGCGCTGCTGCACGCGGTCGATGCGGCCGAGAGTGCCTAGCGCGACGAGCGCGGTGACGCGGATGCCGAGACGCCTCACCTCGACTAAATTGGGGTGCGAGGGAAATCGCAACATCGGGGGAACCATGCGCACCGCTGCCAAGAACGTTGGAATCATCGCCGTGAGCCTCGCGCTCATGACGGGAGTCGGAGGGTGCTCGGCGCTGCTTCCCTCGATCCTGGGCAACAACGCGGCCTCGGATGCGGCACCGAGCCCGTCTGAGAACGCGGCGAACGGGCAAGATCTCGACGGCGCGTGCACCATCGTGTGGGAAGAATGGGGCTACGCGCTCGAGCCGTGGCGGGTGATCGAGGCGCGTGAGGGGCACCGCGACTTTGAGCAAGATCGCAGCGAGCAACTGGCGATGATCACGTCGTTGCAGGGCATCGCGGATCGCGTCGAGGTGCCCGAACTGCGGCAGGCACTCGACGCGACGATCGCCGCGCACCAGGCGTACGCCGACCAGGTCTGGTCGGGGCTTGAAGCGATCCCTGTCGGGACGCCCGTCGACCCGAATGACCTCGAGAGCCCGCACGCGATCCTGGGCAAGCTGACTGCCGGCCTCGAAACCGACATGGCCGCGGCCGACGAGCAGCGCTACGACCTCTGCGGTCCGATGCAGAGCGACCAGCCCGCCAGTGAGGTCTGCAACCTCATCAACTTCGACTGGGTTGACGCGGGGCTTGCGTTCAACGAAGCGACAAAAGTGGTGGGCGAGGGCGACGTCAGCGAGGGTACGGAACAGGCGAAGGCGGCGATAGAACGCATGCGAACGGTACTCGTGCAGGTCGATGCCGGGGAAGCGTATGACGAACTCGGGGCCATGTACGACCTGTATATGGACTTCACCGACGACCACCTGGCCACCGCGTTGACTGTCGATCAGGCGAGCGAACTCAATGATGACGAGTTGAACGCCTACATCGACGATGCCGACGCAGCGTTCGAGGAGTGGGACGCAGCGCTGCAGGTGCACGAGGCGAATCTCAAGACGTACTGCGACACCGCCGACTGACGCGGTCCGCAGTTACTCGCTCGGCGGCCACACTGCCCGCAGCACGGCGACTGCGTCATCGAAGCTTGTGCTCTCCTGCTGAGCGGACTCGGCGAACGCTCGCGCACGCTCGACGACCGCACCGGCGGCGCGCGAAGCCCCGGGCGCGACGCGCGTGCCCGCAGCGGTGCGGGTGACGGTGAGGCCCTCCTGCTCGAGCGCGCGATACGCCTTCGCGGCGGTCGCCTGAGCGACCCCGAAATCGCGCGCGGTTTGGCGCACGGTCGGCAGGCGTTCGTTATCGCCGAGCTGGCCCGTCTGAATTGCGCCGCGGAAGAGTGCGGCGATCTCCTCGGCCGACCCGGTCACTGGCGTGACCCGGCTTCGCGCAGTGGCATCGTGGTCTGCGAGGCGACACTGGCAGTCGGTGCCGGATCGCCCGGCAGACTCGTGGCTCGGCGTCGACCGGCACGCAACTCTCGCCAGGTGTCGACGGCAAGGCGCATGAGCAGCGCGGCGCCGAGACCCTGTACGAGGTAGCCGCCCCGGTGCAAGATGCCCGCGAAGTCTTGGTAGCGGGATCCGATCATCACGTCTACCGCACCGTTCGCGTCGGGTTCGCCGAGCATGACGAAGCGATCTCCGTTGAAGCCGATGAATGCCCACACCGCGCCGAGCGTGAGGAGTATGCCGCCGAGTGTGATCAACGTCACGATGCGTGCGGTCGCGGCGCGATCTTGCCGCACCTCCGCGGCGGTGACCCGGGCGAAGACCGGACGGTTCGCGTCGCCGCTCAGCGCCAGTACGAGCGCGGACCCGCTCAGCGCGAGCGCGATGAGTGTGAGTGCGTGGTTGGGCCACCCGGCGCCCCACACGTATCCGAAGCCGTGCTGCAGTTCCATGTAGGCCGGTGGCCCGTGCACCGTCGGTCCGATGCCGTAGGTGTCGCCGTCTTCCGGGAGCGAGACCCCGATTGCGGTCTGCCAGGTGGCGGTGAGCAGCAGCAGTGCTGCGGTGATGCCCGTCGTCCACAGCAGCGGAGACGGCGCGAACGACCACCAGCGGCGGCGCGGCGCAATCGCCCGTTCGCCGGGGGCCGGGAGCGGCTCGCGGCGCAGCATCAGGGCGAAGATCACGAGTGCCAGTGCGACCGCGAGGAGCGGGGCCGGTCTTAGCCACCAACCGCCCCACCCCGTGATCGGGTTCGCTGCCGAGACGTAGCTCGAGGCGGTGCCGACGGCCAGCACCGCCGCAGCTCCGGCGATGCCGATGGTGCCGAGCGTGGCCCGGCGCCGCCCCTCAGGCAATGCGACGATGCTGCGGCGTCGCACCCACGAGAGGCCGAAGAACAGCAGGCCGAGCGTCGAGGCGGCTTCAATCGGAAAGACTTCGCGCACGGGCAGCAGCACGGATCGAATCCAGAAGACGATGTCCATACAGCTCCATTCGTCGGGCGGCGTGGTGCCGCGAGCACTTCTTGTGCTGCGAAGTTATCACAACTTGTACTGCGCATGTAGTGCAAGTTGGACGCGATCCGGCACATCGAAAAGCGCCGCAGCAGTGCCGACAGGCATGAACGACACAGCCCCCGCCGCGCGAATGCGACAGGGGCTGCTCAGGCGAAGCGGTTACACCCGCTCGCGATCCTCTGCCTGCGCCTGCGTGTAATCTTGCGCGAGCTGCGCCTCGTCGATGCGCTGCTGCTGCTCGGGCGAGCGTACGAGCGGCGGCACGACCTCGTGCTGGTCGTTGACGATGACGACATCGTGGTCGACGTGGTTGACCATTGCGTGCACGGCGTCGATGAAGTCTTGGCGGCGGATCGCGTCGAGCACGCGCGCGTGGTCGCGCTCCATCTCGGCACCTGTTGCGACGTTGGCCAGGCGGCCGCGGTGCTCAGGGGTGCGCAGGCGGTCGTTGATGCCGGCGTACAGCGACGCGAGCAGACGGTTCTTCGCGGCGTCGAAGACGAGGCGGTGGAAGCGGCTGTCAAAGGCGGTGTCGACGTCGCCCGCGAACCCGAGCACGGGGCAGCGCGTGCAGCCGACCTCTTCGAGCGCGGCCTGCTCGAGCGCGGCGACGTCTTCGTCGGTGCGGTGGAGCGCGGCCTGCTGCGCGGCTTCGATTTCAAGGGCGCGGCGGTAGCTCAGGATCTCCTCGAGCGTGAAGTCGCTCAAGAATTCGTTCAGCAGCGTGCTCGTCGGGGCAGCCGAACGCACGAACGTGCCGCGGCCCGGCAGCGTCTCGAGCATGCCGATGCTGGCCAGTGAGCGCACGGCCTCGCGCACGGTCGAGCGGCCGACACCGGTCTGCTCGGCGAGCTCGGGCTCGATGGGGATGCGACCGCCGACCGGCCACTCTCCGGTGGTGATCTTGCGGCGCAGGTAAGCGAGCGTCGCGCGTGCTCGATCTGACCCAGTGGTCGCTGCCATAGCCGCTCCGATTCGTCGGGCGCGAAGTGCGCCGGTGCTGAGGTGCCAGTATATCCGGGCGAGATGAGCGTTTCCGGGTCGTGACCATTGGTTTCGCCCGCCGCGCGCCCTAGGCTGTGAGGCGTTGCACGGCGCTGTCCGAGCGCGTGCTCCGAGACGACGAGGGAGCGCCATGACGCAGGGGAACGCAGTGACCGGAACACAGGGCCGCGGAGCCATCAACCCCTATGCGGGCATGCGCGAGGTGCCAGGGTTCACCCTCTCAAGCAGTGATATTCAAGACGGCGAGCCGCTGCCCGCCGAGGTCTACGCCGAGTACGCCGGCGGGTCGAATCGATCGCCGCACCTGCGCTGGTCGGGATTCCCGGAGGGCACCCGCAGTTTTGCCGTGACCTGCTTCGACCCCGATGCGCCGACAGGTTCGGGCTTCTGGCACTGGTCCGTCGCGAATATTCCGGCGAGTGTGACCGAGCTGGCCGCCGGCGCGGGTGCACTGGCCGGAAGCCCGGGCAGTGAGCTGTTGCCCGATGGGGCGCTGACGATGCCGAACGAGATGCGCGAGCCGTCGTTCACGGGCGCGGCCCCGCCCGAGGGCACGGGAGTGCACCACTACTGGTTCGCCGTGCACGCGCTGAGCGTCGATCGCATCGACGTCGATCCGGGTGCGACGCCGGCGGTGATGGGGTTCACGATGCGCGATGCCGTGCTGGCTCGGGCGCTCATCGTGGCGACCGGGGAGTTCGGCGGCGCGGCCTAGCCGCGGCAGCGGCGCGCGCGACCAGCGCATCGCGGGGCCGGATCAACACAACGGCTCCATCACGAACGCCGCCCTCGGTGTGTGCGATCGGCCCCGCACCGTCTAGCATGCTGGAATCGGCGCTTTCTCGCGCCGATTCCTCAGTTCGCCGCGGTGCTGACCCGGCGACGCCCCACTCGAAGGATCCGATACCCATGCGACAGACCTCGTTCCGCCGCCGCGCTCTCGCCGTTGCCGGCCTCACCGCTGTGGCCGCTCTCACGCTGAGCGCTTGCTCTTCCAACGACTCGGGCAGTGGCGATGGCGCCGCGGCCGAGAAGGTGAAGATCGGCATCAGCCAGTTCGTGCAGCACCCCGCGCTCGACTCCGCCACGGAGGGCTTCAAGCAGGCCTTTATCGACGCCGGCTATGTCGAGGGTGACACGGTCGAGTTCGATGAGCAGAACGCGAACGCCGAGCAGGCCACCGCAGTCACCATCGCCCAGGGGTTCGCGAACTCCGACGACGACCTGATTCTCGCCGTAGCTACGCCCGCGGCTCAGGCTGCGGCTCAGGCGATCACCGACAAGCCGGTGCTCTTCACCGCCGTCACCGATGCGGTTTCGGCTGAGCTGGTCGACTCCAACGAGAAGCCGGGCGCCAATGTCACCGGCACCAGCGACCTCGCTCCGCTCGACGAGCAGCTGAAGCTCATCCAGGAGATCGTGCCCGGCGCGAAGAAGGTCGGCATCGTCTACGCCTCGGGTGAGGTGAACTCCGAGGTGCAGGTGAAGGCTGCCGAGGAGGCCGCGAAAGATCTGGATCTGGAGATCGTGACCAAGACGGTCACGACCGCCAACGACATCGCGCAGGCCACCGAGGCGCTCGGCGACGTCGACGCGATCTACGTGCCGACCGACAACCTCGTCGTCTCGGGCATCGCCTCGCTCGTGCAGGTTGCCGAGACGAAGCAGATCCCCGTGATCGGCGCAGAGGCCGGCACGGTCGAGGGCGGCGCTGTGGCGACGCTCGGCATCGACTACACCGACCTCGGCCACCAGACGGGCGAGATGGCCATCAAGATCCTCAAGGATGGTGCGGATCCGGCAGACATGCCCGTCGAGGTCTCGAAGAGCTTCACCTACGTCGTGAACCCGGGCGCCGCTGAGCGCATGGGCGTGGAGATCCCGAAGGATATCCTCGATCAGGCGGAGACCGTCGAGTAAATCGGGCTCCACCCGAACTCTCGACACGAACAGAAAGACCACCGCATGATCGGCGCGCTCGAACTCGGCCTCATCTACGGCGTGATGGCGCTCGGCGTCTACCTGACGTTCCGGGTGCTCAACTTCCCAGACCTCACGGTTGACGGAAGCTTCACCACGGGCGCCGCAGTCGCAGCCGCGCTGATCACGAACGGTCAGAACCCCGTTCTCGCCACCCTCGCCGGTGGCGGGGCGGGGCTCCTGGCCGGCATCATCACCGGCCTGCTGCACACGAAGGGCCGCATCGACGGGCTGCTCTCCGGAATCCTCACGATGATCGCCCTGTGGTCGATCAACCTCCGCATCATGGGAACCGCGAAAGAGGGCACCGCGGTCGCGGCGAACCTGCCGCTGCTGCGTGCAGAAACCGTGTTCACCCCGCTCCGCGAGGCCGATCTGCTCGGCACCTGGGGCGGCGTCGCGATCATCCTCGTGGCCGTGCTGGTGCTCAAGTTCATCGTCGACTGGTTCCTGTCGACGAACCTCGGCCTCGCCATTCAGGCGACGGGCGACAACGGCCCGATGATCCGGAGCTTCGGCGTCAGCACCGACCGCACGAAGATTCTGACTCTCGCGATCTCCAACGGCTTCGTCGGGCTCTGCGGGGCGCTCGTCGCGCAGTACCAGGGCTTCGCCGACATCAGCATGGGCGTCGGCCTCATCCTCGTCGGCCTCGCCTCGGTCATTCTCGGCCAAGCGATCTTCGGTCAGCGCTTCATCTGGCTCGCCAGCCTCGCCGTCGTGCTCGGCGCGGTCATCTATCGCCTCATCATCTTCTTCGCCCTGCAGGCCGGGCTCGACCCGAACGACATGAAGCTCATCACCGCCGTCCTGGTGATCCTCGCGCTGCTCCTGCCGCGCTGGGGCTTCCTGCGCAAGATCCCCGCGCTGCGCCGCAAGAACGGCAGCGTGGTGCTCGAAGACGTAACGTCTGCGGCGTCGGCCGATCCGGCACCGGCTCACCCGGCACCCGCCGCGGCGACCGGCGCAGCCTCGCACTCGAACCCCACCGCCGGAAAGTAGCCGCATGCTCACCATCGACAGCATCGAGAAGACCTTCTTCCCCGGCACCGTCAACGAGCGGCGCGCGCTCGCCGGCCTCAGCCTGCGACTCGACGAAGGCGATTTCGTCACCGTGATCGGCTCTAACGGCGCCGGGAAGTCGACGCTGCTCAACGCCATCTCCGGGCGCTACACCGTCGACTCGGGCAGCATCGAGATCGACGGCAAGCGGGTCAACCGGCTGGGCGAGCATCAGCGGGCGAAGTACATCGGCCGTGTGTTCCAGGATCCGATGGCGGGCACGGCCCCCGACCTCACCATCGAGCAGAACCTCGCCCTCGCAGTGCGTCGCGGCCAGAGTCGCGGGCTCGGGTTCGCCCTCAATCGTCAGCTGCGCGAGCGGTTCCGCACCGAACTGCAGTCGCTCGAACTCGGCCTCGAGCACCGGCTCACGGCCAAGGTCGGCCTGCTCTCGGGCGGCCAGCGCCAGGCGCTGTCGCTGCTCATGGCGGGCTTCACGCACCCGAGCATCCTGCTGCTCGACGAGCACACGGCAGCGCTCGATCCGCAGCGCGCCGCGCTCGTCACCGAACTCACCGATCGCATCGTGGCGCAGGGCAAGCTGACCACGCTCATGGTGACCCACAACATGGAGCAGGCGTTGCGTCTCGGCAACCGCCTCATCATGATGCACGAGGGCAACATCGTTTTCGAGGCGTCGGCAGAAGAGAAGCAGCGGCTGACGGTTGCGGGGCTGCTCGAGGAGTTCGCGAAGATCAAGGGCGCTCAGCTCGACGATCGCGCGCTGCTCGCCTGATCCGCACTCGGCGCGCGCTCCCTGGAATCGCAGGTCACGCCCATACAGTGGGCACATGGCAGGTGAATCCATCGAGACGGTCTCGGTCTGGGATGACGTCGCCGCGCGCACGTCGACGCTCGCGACCGAATGGGTCGCGGCGCTCCGCGGTCGAGAATCCGATGTCGAGGCCGAGGCGCGTGGCGCCGACCACCTGCTCGAGGGTCTCCGCCGCGACCCCGAGAGTTTCGAGTTCACGCGGCGTCTGCTCGAACTCGTGGCGGGCACGGACGACGCCTTCGCCTCGGCGCTCGGTCTCCACGCGATGGCTCGCGAGGTTCCCGAGTCGATGCCGGTGCGCGACCGGTTGGCGGTGCGTGCGGGAGGCGCGACATCGCTGGGTCTGCCCTGGGCGGTGATGCCGGTGGCGCGCAAGTGGCTGCGCGACCGAGTCTCTGGGCTGGTGCTCGCGACGAAGCTGCCGACGGGGGCGGGAGCGGGAGGCGGCAGCGGTCGCCTCGCCGGTCTCGCCGATGGCCTGCGCAAGTATTCCGACGCTGGCCTGAAGCCGGTGATCGAGCCGCTCGGCGACGCGGTGCACGGGCCGGCGGGCGCTGCGGCCGAGGCGGCGCGATTGGCTGCGCTGGCGGCCCATCCGACCGTCGGGCATCTCGTCGTCGACGTCACGCGGATCGCCCCAGGTGGGTCTGACTGGTCATATGACGCGGATGTCGCTCGCGCGGCGGCGGCGCTCGAGCCCGTGCTGCGGGCTGCTGCCGACCACGGCACAACGGTGCACCTGACCGCGCGCACGGTGCGGTGGGCGCGCATGCTTCCGGATATCGCTATTCGCGCCACCGTCGATCCGGCCCTTGACCGGGCCCGCATCGGGGTGCGGCTGCTCGCAGAACTGCCGGAGTCACGCGAGTACTACGGGCGTTTGAGCCGGTGGGCGCAGCGTCGAGTCGCCGATGGTGGTGCTCCCGCCGAGGTGACCATCGGAGTCGGCGGGGTCGCCGGCACCGAGCGTATCGCCTCGATTGCGAGTGGGCTGGCGGTGCCGGTGCTCGAAGATCCGACCGAGGTGACCGCCCAGTTGCTCCGGCTCATCGAACTGGCCCTGCATCCCGGCCGCGCCGCGGTGCTGCGACCGGTGATCGCGAGCGAGGATCTGCTGGCCCTCGCCGGCACCGTCGCGCTGACCGAGCACCTCGGCGCTCGAGGTCTCGCCGCGCTGCAAGTGCGCAGCGGCGTTGCTCCCGGGCTGGCGAGTGCACTGCGTGCGGCAGACATCGAGGTGCGCGTCGCGATTCCGGTGGTCGCCCCCAAGGAGTTCGGCGGTGCCGTTGACCTGCTCGTCGCGGTCGCGGCCGAGGCCGCCGACCCGGAGTCGCCGCTGTCACGATTGGAGGCGCTGATCGCCGCGGAACCCGTCGATGACGAGCCCCCGCTCCCGGAATCGTCGATGTCGGCGGCACTGCGCCGATTCGCGGCTGCGGCAGAGCTGGCCGCCGATCCGGCTCCGTCGTCGCATCGTACGCAGGTGCGGGCGCGCGAGTGGGATCCGAGCGAGCGCGACAGTGCGCTCTTCTACCGGTCTCCCGATGAACCCTCGCGGTTCGACACGGGCGGGCTCACCGCTGCTGTGCTCGGGTTGACCCGCGGTGCCGAGGGGGCCTTCGCCTTGGAAGCGCTGGCGCCGCCGCGCGCGATTCCGGTGGTCTCTGACTCGGGGTTCGCGAATGAGCCGGGCACTGATGCCACGGTCGCAGCGAACCGCGAGTGGGTGCGCGAGCTCCTCACGCACGCCGCAGCTTCTGCACGGCAGGTCGACGATGCGAACGCGACCATTGCGCTCGCTCGAGCCGACCTCGATCCGCAGCACGTCGCCGATGAGGCGCGCTCCCGGGCCGAAGCCTGGTCGGCGCAACCTCACCGCACGCGAGCGTCTCGTCTCCGCCGCGCCGCGCTGGCGATGGTGGCGGCGCGTGATCGTCTCATCCAGGCCCTCGTCGTTGATACTGGTGCGCCGCCGTGGTTGGTCGATGCCGAAGTCGACACACTCATCGACGCGGCGCGCTACAGCGGCCAGTTGGCCGAGGGGCTCGGTGCGGTGCGCGGGGCGACGTTCGTGCCGGATTGCCTCGTGCTCGTCGTCGCCGACGCGGCAACGCCGCTCGCGATCCAGGCGGAATCCGTGTTTGCCGCCCTCGCGGCGGGTAGCGGTGTGCTGTGGTCAGTGCCCGCTGCGCTGGTCGATTCGGCTGCGGCGGTCATCGAGGAGTGCGAAGTCGGAGGGCTCACCCCGGGCGTCGTGCGACTCGAAGCGACCGTCGTCGGGCGCACGGTGGCCGAGCTTGCGGCGCACCCCGGCATCGACCGCGCGGTCGTGCTCGGTGCACGGTCGGATGCACTGGAGCTCGCACGGCGCCGGCCCGACTTGCGAGTGGAAGGGCGCTTCCGGGCACGCGGCACCACGCTGGTCACGCCCTCCGCAGACCTGGACCGTGCGATCGACGACATCGTCGCTTCGGCCTTCGGCGCTCACCCGGGCGACCCGCGGGCGGCTCGAGGCGTCGTGCTGCTCGGCAGCGTCGCGCGATCCCGCAGGTTCCGCGATGGGCTCGCCGATGCGGTGCGCGCGATCACGGTGGTCGATAGCGCGCGTCCGAGTGACGCCGATGCGCTCGACGGCGCGATCGGTCCGCTCATCGCAGCGCCCGATGCAGCAGGGTTGCGGGCGCTCACCGAGCTCGGACGTGGAGAGTCGTGGCTCGTGCAACCGCGCAGGCTGGATGATGCGGGCCGGCTGTGGAGCCCCGGCGTTCGGCTCGGCGTGAGTGCAGCGTCGACCTTCTGGGACGACTCGCGTGCGGTGCCGGTCATCGGCATCGCCACCGCGCATTCCCTTTCGGAGGCGATCGCTGTGCAGAACGCGGAGGGGAGCGGCGGGGTCGCCGCGCTGCAGTCGCACGATGCCGACGAGATCGCCGATTGGCTCGAATCGGTTGAAGCCGCCGCGCTCGCGGTGAATCGACCGACCACCGGTGCGCTGATCGAACGGCACCCCGGTGGCGGGTGGAACGATGCCGGCATGGGGCTGGCGGCGCTCGCGGGAGGCCCGCACCGGTTGGTCGCTCTCGGGGCATGGCGCCCCCGCGAGGGCAGCCGGAGCGAGACCCTGCACCTGCGCGGCCTCGACGCAGAGGTGCAGCTGTTGATCGAGGCGGCGCAGGCCGACCTCGATTACGCAGGGTTCGATGCGCTGCGCCGTGCGGCACTCGCCGATGCCCTGACGTGGCGCACGAGTTTCGGCGTCGACCGCGATGTCGTGGGGCTTGGGGTCGAGCGCAATGTGCTGCGGCACCGGGCGGTACCGACACATATTCGATTGGCGGAGGGCGGAGCGATGGCGCACCTGGTGCGCGTCATCGCTGCTGCGTTGCTGGTGCAGGCCCCGGTGACGATCTCGACCGGAGAGGTGCTGCCCGCCGGAGTCGCGGCGTTCTTAGAGCGTCGTGACATCGAGGTGTCGCTCGAGCGCGATGACGACTGGGTCGAGCGACTCGCGGTCACCGGGCCGGTGGGGGCGAACGGCGAGATTGCGCTGCGCGTGCGTCTCATCGACGGAGATCGTGTGCGCGCGGCCGAGTGGTTGGGCGGGCAGGATCGCGTGGCGATCTGGGGCGAGCCCGTGACGATGGCGGGGCCCGTCGAACTCCTGACGCTGCTGCGCGAGCAGGCCGTCTCGGTGCGTGCGCATCGCCACGGGTTGGCAGTGCCAGTGCCCGGCCTCGACGCCGAGCTCGACGACTAGCGAGTGGTCAGCCGCATCGGGGTGTGCGGAATCCCGTCTTCAAGGTATTCGGGCCCGTCAGCGCTGAAGCCGAATCGGCCGTACCAATCGGTGAGGTGCGACTGCGCATGCAGCACGACGGGGTGCTCACCGCAGGTGGCGATTGCCGCCTCCATGAGCGCCGCGGCGATGCCGCGACCGCGCCAGTCGGGGTCGGTGACGACGCGCCCGATGCTGCGCAGGCCGGGCTCGTGCGCCTCCTCGGAGAGAATGCGCACGGTCGCGGCGACGGTGCCGGCGGCGTCGGAGGCCCACACCTGCTGCGTCTCGGGTTCGAGGTCACGGCCGTCGAGGTCGAGGTAGACGCAGTCTTGCTCGACGACGAAGACGCGCTGACGCAGCGCAGCGATTCGGTAGAACGTGGTGGAGTCGATGCGATTCACGTGGGCGGAGTGGAGCGCGAGTTCAGCAGGCAGCGTGGTCATGAATCGATCCTCGCACGGGGCTGATGCGCGGTGGCAGAGCAACGAAGCAGACGTCCGATTTCCATTTCGCCCGGGGAAGACGGTAATGTTGCTTCCTGGTTGCGCACGCGCAACCGACGGCGGGTTACCCGAGCGGCCAAAGGGGGCTGACTGTAAATCAGCTGGCACTGCCTACGGGGGTTCGAATCCCTCACCCGCCACCAGCCAGGCCCCGGCCTCGTGTGAGACATCACCGAGACCGGGGCCTTTTTGGTATTTCCAGGGCCCGTATCCGCGCGGCTTACGTACCTGCTGCACGCGCCTGCATCTGGGCCACGCTCGCCTTGCGGATCAGAATTCGCGTGAATATGCGGGACACGCCCGGGATGGGGTGCGCAATTGCCCTCACGGGGTCGATCCGCGTAATGTATTCCCTTGTCAGCGAGACGGAAAACGACGCGAAAGCGGCGGGATCGGATCGCAAATCGGCTCTGAAAGTCACGATGAGCAAGGCTTGCAAAAGTCATGCTGCAGCGTGTAAAGTAAGAGACTCGATCTCACCGCAAGGTGGACGCCCTGAGGGTGGTCCAGCTGGAGTGTGTTTCACTCCCAGCGGTTGATGACAGGTTGCTGTTCGGAGCT
>NZ_JHBX01000110.1:0-6791 GCF_001273855.1 Leucobacter japonicus
GCACGGAGGCCGTGTCGCAGGCGGCCCGCCTCATCAACGCCGGCGAGGCGGAGATCGTGGTCGCCGTCGGGCAGGAGTCGATGTCGCTCGCCCCGCAGTTCACGATTGCGTCGTGGGCACGCTGGCCCGCCAGATCGCCGAACTCGCTCCCAAGTGCCTGGCGGTCGATGAGATGTAGATTGAATGAGCAAGAGACTATAGGTGAGGAATCAGAATGTCCGTGAAACTAATGGCAGTATTTTGGCCTTCAGAGGGTGCCGAAAATGATCTTGAGGAAGCGCTGCGAACCTCAATTCCAGCAGTGCATGAGGAGCCGGGATGCGTTCTCTACGCTCTACATCGTGCGGAGAATGGTTCGTTTGTACTCCTCGAAAAATGGGAGTCTGAGGAGCTCCTCGATCGCCATTCGGCAGGTCCAGCGGTAGCTGCACTCAGCGAAGCCATAAAGTCGCACCTGGCATCAGAGCCAGAAGTAGTCAGGCTCCTGAGTATTCCTGTCGGTGATCCTGTCCCCGGTAATTTCTGACTGGGAGGTCGCGCCGATAGGTCGTTGATCGCTGCGCGTTGGCGCGAGGACGGGAGCGAGGCCTGTGAACGAGTGTGATGTGAAGAAAAATATCAACAGGACGCCTCGTGCCCGCCGTTCCATCATGCATCATTGAACCGATCTGGCACCAGTTTCGAAGCCCTCATCCAACCCGTGATCGATGAGCATCCGTTCGGCTGTCACCGCCAGCGCGTGCCCGACCGGATCATCTTCGACAAATTCGGGAAGTGCTCGTTCTCGGTGCCGCCGACGCGAAGATCGCCGACCCTGTCGTGTTCGCACCCACGCTCCGCAGGAGCTGAGGCGAATGGGTCGATTCCGGTGGGTTCGCCCAGCTGGAACAGCTCTGCCTGGACGCCTACGATCGGATGATCGGCCTAGAGCTGGAAGATATCGTCATCGATGGGTGCGGAGTGAAAGCGCCCTGCGGCGTTGAATCCGCCGGACGATCCCCGGTAGATCGCGAGAAACAAGGGTCTGCTGAGGCTCTGCTTGAGTCGGAGCGTTCTGATGCCGCCAACTCGACAACATCCATCATTGAGGACGAACGCGACAAGCACCCAGCCTGCGAAGGGTACATAGGTGATGTCTGCAACCCCACAACTCATTCGGGCGGGAGGCGACGAACTACCGGTTCACGAGATCGAGCGGCCTGCCCGTCTCGGGGGCGGGCTTGGTGGTTCGGGGATCCTTCGCGCGGCTGACGCCTGCTTTCAGCCGACCACGCAGGGTATCGGGGTTGATATCGAGCTAGCGGGCGATTCTGGTCGCCGCACCAGAGTTGGCCTCGGGCTGCAGCTGGGTCTTGTGCACGAGACGAACCGCGCGCTCGCGGAGCGGGGCGGGATGCCCCTTGGGCATTGGGTAGATTCCTTCCGGGAATCTCTACCCTCCATCAAACCCGGCACGGTTCATCATGCAGCCGACCCCGAATACCTAAACGGACGGCAGCACCGATAGTTCCGAATGTTCTCCCCTGAGCAAGTGGTGAAACCCCTAGTACGACTCCCGATCGGGGCGAGGAATATAAGGCAGCTCGTACCGCAGTGCCTGGGCAGCACGACGCACAAAATTCGGATCGCGCACGATTTTCCGACCGACCAATACGACGTCCGCCTGCCCCGTCACAAGAATCTGTTCGGCCTGGAACGGTTCAGTGATCAGGCCGACCGCGGCAGTCGGCGTCTTTGCCCGCTCTCGCACCCCCGCAGCAAAAGGTACCTGGTAGCCAGGCCCTGCAGGGATACGAGCTTGCACGTTGCCCCCGGTCGACACGTCAATGAGGTCGACACCGTGCTCCCGCAGCGTGATCGCTAGACGAACGGTGTCATCGAGTGTCAGTCCGCCATCGACCCAGTCGGTCGCAGAGACCCGAACAAGCACCGGTACCTCTTCGCCAACCTCGATCCGAATCGCGTCGACGACCTCGACGACTAAGCGCGCCCGGTTATCGGGGCTACCGCCGTAGCGGTCCGTTCGCATATTGCTCAGGGGCGAGAGAAACTCGTGAAGCAGGTAGCCGTGAGCCGCATGGATCTCGACAAAGTCGAAACCGGCGTCGATAGCGCGCCGCGCCGATGCCCTGAACGCCGATACTATCTCGCCGATCTCGGGTATCGTGAGCTCAAGCGGATCCGCGAGGCCGGGAAGAGCGACCGCCGAAGGCGCGACGGTCTGCCAGCCCCCATCGTTCTCGGACACGCTTCCTTCGGGGCAGATATCCCACTCCGGCCAGACTGATGCCTTTCGGCCCGCATGTGAAAGCTGGATGCCGATAGCCGCACCCTGGGAGTGCGCGAACTCGGCAATCGGCTTGAGTGCTTCTTGTTGCGTATCGTTCCACAGCCCCAAGTCATTCGGAGTGATTCGCCCTTCAGGGACGACCCCAGTCGACTCGACGATAATCGCGCCCACCCCACTCCGAGCAAATCCTCCGTAATGGACTACATGCCAGGCCGTTGCCACCCCGTCGCGCTCAATTACGGAGTCCTGACACATGGGAGTAACCCAAAGCCTATTTCGGAAGGTCAGGTTCCTCAGCTGGAACGGTTCGAACAACTTTTTTGTCATAAGGAATCCTTGGGCATCAGCGATTTACTCGTGCGCTCGAGATCTCTTCTCAGAGATTTCTATAGTCCATGCACTCTTTTGCATTGGGTTGCGTGTGAGGGGTATTTACACGCACGTGTGATCAAACTATCTGGTCTCGACTCGGCGCGCCTGAATGTTCACGCCTTGCGAGATGCAGGTAAGTTCTTCCACTGCGAACAACAGCTCCCTACGTAGCCCACTTGTGTCGAGGTGGCCGTGAGGCCAAGAAGTATTTTTGCGATCCACACGAGTCAAGCTTATTTAGTTAACATTAACTCATTCGGCTATTGTCAACCGCGCCGCGGGGCGAGAATTGACGCATCTCAAAGGCCCGGGAATGGCAGATCATCCCTGCGAGCCCCGTCCTCTGCCTCTGCCTCTGCCTCTGCCTTTGCCTCTGCCTTGTGGTCAGCGTCAACGAGCGCACCCTCGACCGCGATGAACAGCATCGCCTCTTCGCCTCTGCCAGCGACGACCCGCTCGACTAATCGGACTGGCATACACGAAGCTGGGGCTATCGGCGATAAAAGGTGGATGGAATCTTGACCTAGCCGCATGATCACGCGGCAGAACAGGGGTCGTTTATGTCGGCAACGATTAGTTGTGACAGACAACCCTCATCCCTCTGTGTGCGTGGTATGCAAGGTCAAGCTCGTCAAGAACGGCTTCAACAAGGCCGGGAACCAGCGCTGGAAATGCCCCTCGTGCGGAGCCTCCTCAGTGCGCAAACGCCCTGATCTCAGCAGACCGTTCACCCTGCTGAGATTCCTTGACTGGCTCACAAGGAAGCACTCACAAGCCGAAACTGACGGACTGACCGGGCGATCGTTCAGACATCAGACCCGCTGGTGCTGGGAACTGCAACCCAAGATCCCCGTCACCGGAACCATCCATGACGTGATCGAGATCGACGGGTTCAACCTCCGAACCGGGTGGTGCATCCTCGCCGCCAGAGCAGACGGGAAAGTCGTCGCCTGGCAGTGGTGCGCTCGTGAGTCTCAAGCAGCCTGGGGCGCACTTTTCAAGCGGCTCCCCGGGTCTGCTGATGGTTTGGTTGAGTCGGTGACCTGCTCTACGGTTTGGTTACCCTTTCGACTTGTGAGTATCGAGTTCATTTCTCTTCTGAAAGGCTCGTTCCTATGCCCAACCAGTATCCCGGAGAGTTCCGGCAGCGTGCAGTCGCACTCGTTCGTTCCGGCAAGCCGGTAAAACATGTTGCTGAAGACCTCGGCATCAGCGCAGGAGGTCTTCACCGGTGGGTCAGACAAGACCGCATCGATCATGGTGAGGTCCCCGGTACCAGCACCGCTGAGAGCGTGGAACTCACTCGCGCGAGCAAACGCATCCACCAACTCGAACAAGAACTCGAGATCGTGAAGCGTGCTGCGAAGCTCATCGGAGAGGACGCGCCACACCCAAAAGGATCCACCCGGTGATCGACGCATTGGTCGACGCCGGGTTCTCAGTGAAGATGTGCTGCCGCGTGCTCGGGGTATCTTCGCCGGGCTACTACCGATGTCGCGCACGTCCGCTATCGCGCACGCAGATGCGACGACAGTGGCTGACTGGTTTGATCCGCGAGGTGCATGAAGCGTCCCGAGGAACCTATGGGTCCAGGCGTATCCATGCCGAGCTCACGATGGGGATGGGGGTGGTGGTGAGCGAACGTCTCGTGGCGGTGCTCATGAGCCTCGCGGGCATTCGCGGGCTACCAGGGCCGTCGAGGTGAAAAAGCTACGTGGCGTGGTCACCGCGGATGATCTCGTGAATCGGAAGTTCCATCGCCTGTCACCGAACGAACTGTGAGTCACGGACATCACTGAACATCGAACGAAAGAAGGCAAGGTGTTCTGCTGCTGCGTGATGGACACCTTCAGTCGAAAGATCGTGGGATGGTCGATCGATACCGTTCAGAATTCGAACCTCGTTGTCAACGCGCTCGATATGGCGCTGAAGAACCGACAACCCACTCCTGGCGGGGTGGTGCACGCCGACCATGGTGTGCAATTCACCTCTTGGGCATTCACGAACAAGATTCGTGAGGCAGGGCTGATGCCTTCGTTCGGGTCGATCGGCGATGGGCTTGATAACGCGATGATGGAATCGTTCTGGTCCTCAATGCAGATCGAACTGCTTGATCGGCAGCGATGGTCAACAAGAGTTGAGCTCGCGAACGCCATGTTCGAGTACATCGAGGTGTTCCACAACCGGAAGCGGCGACATTCAGGGCTCGGGTATCGCACCCCAATCGAGGTCGAGGTAGCCTACGAACGGACACTTGTTCCAGCTTGATGCTCACCACGACGGTGGGTAACCAAACCGTAGGGCAGGTCAGACTCAACCAAACCATCAGCAGACCCAACGTCCTGGAGACGGCGCTGAACGCGGAGCTGACCGAACATCTCGGTCACGAACACGGCGGAGCCCCGATCAGCGAGAACATGCGCAACGGGACCCGGGTGAAGACGGTGTTCACCGAGATCGGGCCCGTCGAGATTGAGGTTCCTCGGGACCGAGACGGGTCGTTCGAGCCGGTGATCGTCCCCAAGCGTAAGCGCCGCCGCTTGGACGGGGTCGATCAGATCGTGCTGTCCCTGACTGCGCGAGGGCTCATGACGGGTGAGATCGCGGCGCACTTCGATGGAGGTCTGTGGGGCGAAGGTCTCCAAGGACACGATCAGTCGGATCACGGAGAAAGTCACCGGGGAGCTGGCCGAGTGGTCGAGCTGGCCGTTGGATGCGTTGTATCCGGTGATCTTCGTCGACGCGATCGCGGTGAAAGTCCGTGACGGGCAGGTCCGCAATACCCCGTTCTATGTCGTCAGGGGCGTCACCACGAGCGGAGAACGCGACATCCTTGGCATCTGGGCCGGGGATGGTGGTGAGGGAGCAAGGTTCTGGTTGCAGGTGTTCACCGAGGTGAAGTGTCAAGTGTCGGGTTTGGCGGAGAGTGTTTTAGTTGCTTTTGGATAGAGCAGATACGGGCTGGTGGGCTGCCCAGTAGTCGGCCTCGATCTCGGCCGGTGGCCTCCATTTGAGCTCTCCGTGGAGTCGTCGCTCGTTCCACCAGTCCACCCATTCAGCGGTCGCGATCTCAAGGTCATTGATCGATTGCCACGAGCCAAAATTCCTTACGAGTTCCGCCTTGTAGAGCGAGTTGAGGGCCTCCGCCATGGCGTTGTCATACGAGTCGCCCTTGGACCCCACAGACGCGACCGCGTCGCATTCCGCGAGCCGGTCAGCGTAGCGAATGGCGCGATACTGCGCGCCCCTATCGGAGTGATGTGTGAGTCCTGCGAGGTCATGCCCGGCTCGTTGGCGTCGCCAGATTCCCATCCGGAGCGCATCGAGAGCGAGATCGGCGTAGAGACGGCTAGAGACGTGCCAGCCCACGATCATGCGCGAGTACACATCGAGCACGAACGCGACGTACACCCACCCCGAGAACGTGCGCACATAGGTGATGTCCGCGACCCACAACTCGTTCGGGCGCGTCGCGACGAACTGCCGGTTCACGAGGTCCAGCGGCCTCCCGGTCTCTGGTGCTGGCTTCGTCGTCCGAGGTCCCTTCGCACGTGAAATACCACGCAACCCCAGTCGCCGCATGAGTCGACGCACCGTCGACTCGGCAACATGCTCGCCCTCACGCCTGAGCGCGGCATGGATCTTCCGAACCCCGTAGACGCCAAAGTTGTCCTCGTGAATACGGACGATCTTCTCGCAAAGTGCCCGGTCGCGCAGCTCACGCACTGAGCGCGGCCTGCGCTTCGCTGCGTAGTAGCCGGACGGGGCGATCTGCCCGGGCGTGTCCTCCAAGGCCCGGCAGATCGGCTCGACCCCGAACTCGACGCGATGCGCGTCGATGTATGCGGTCTTCTCGCTCATCGTGAGGGGCGGTCGAGCTCCGCCGCGAAGAAAGCCGAGGCACTCTTGAGGATCTGGTTCGCGCGGCGCAGTTCTCGGTTCTCGCGTTCGAGTTCCGCGATACGGGCCGCATCATCGGTCGTCGTGCCCGGACGGAGGCCCTCATCGATCTCAGCGCTGCGTACCCACTTCCGAAGTGTCTCGGGAAGAAGATCCAGCTGCTTCGGGATCCGGGCGATCGCACCGTCACGGGTCGCGGGGTCTTTGCGAGCCTCGAGCGCAAGGCGGA
>NZ_JHBX01000111.1:0-37978 GCF_001273855.1 Leucobacter japonicus
GTAAAAGGTGTCCGGCGGTGTCCTACTCTCCCACAAGGTCCCCCTTGCAGTACCATCGGCGCTGTCAGTCTTAGCTTCCGGGTTCGGAATGTGACCGGGCGTTTCCCTGACGCTATGGCCGCCGTAACTCTATTCACATATGACCACACCCCACGCTCTGGGGGTGTGTGGCCGTACGTCTAGAACCACAAAGTGGACGCTTACATCGTTACTGAAGATACTCATGCCCCAACCCCAAAGGGTTAGGAAGAAATCAAGTCATCGGCTTATTAGTACCAGTCAGCTCCACAAGTTACCCTGCTTCCACATCTGGCCTATCAACCCAGTCATCTACTGGGAGCCTCACCACCACAAGGGTGACGGAGATCTCATCTCGAGGCCGGCTTCCCGCTTAGATGCTTTCAGCGGTTATCCATCCCGAACGTAGCCAACCAGCCATGCCCTTGGCAGAACAACTGGCACACCAGAGGTCCGTCCAACCCGGTCCTCTCGTACTAGGGTCAGATCCTCTCAAATCTCCAACGCGCGCAGAGGATAGGGACCGAACTGTCTCACGACGTTCTAAACCCAGCTCGCGTACCGCTTTAATGGGCGAACAGCCCAACCCTTGGGACCAACTCCAGCCCCAGGATGCGACGAGCCGACATCGAGGTGCCAAACCATGCCGTCGATATGGACTCTTGGGCAAGATCAGCCTGTTATCCCCGAGGTACCTTTTATCCGTTGAGCGACAGCGCTTCCACAAGCCACTGCCGGATCACTAGTCCCGACTTTCGTCCCTGCTCGACCTGTCAGTCTCACAGTCAAGCTCCCTTGTGCACTTACACTCGCCACCTGATTGCCAACCAGGTTGAGGGAACCTTTGGGCGCCTCCGTTACTTTTTGGGAGGCAACCGCCCCAGTTAAACTACCCACCAGGCACTGTCCCAGAACCCGATCAGGGTCCGTAGTTAGATGTCCAATATGACCAGAGTGGTATTTCAACAACGACTCCACCCAAACTAGCGTCTGAGCTTCACAGTCTCCCACCTATCCTACACAAGCCACACCGAACACCAATACCAAGCTGTAGTAAAGGTCACGGGGTCTTTCCGTCCTTCTGCGCGTAACGAGCATCTTTACTCGTACTGCAATTTCGCCGAGTTCACGGTGGAGACAGCTGGGAAGTCGTTACGCCATTCGTGCAGGTCGGAACTTACCCGACAAGGAATTTCGCTACCTTAGGATGGTTATAGTTACCACCGCCGTTTACTGGGGCTTAAATTCAAAGCTTCGACCAAGGTCTAACCTCTCCTCTTAACCTTCCAGCACCGGGCAGGCGTCAGTCCGTATACATCCACTTGCGTGTTGGCACGGACCTGTGTTTTTAGTAAACAGTCGCTTCCCACTGGTCTCTGCGGCCACCACACCCTTTCCGGAGTAAATCCGTATAAGTGGGTGGCCCCCCTTCTCCCGAAGTTACGGGGGCATTTTGCCGAGTTCCTTCACCATGATTATCTCGATCTCCTGAGTATTCTCTACCTGACCACCTGAGTCGGTTTGGGGTACGGGCAACAGCAAACCTCACGTCGATGCTTTTCTTGGCAGCATAGGATCACCTGCTTCCCCAAACGGGTCCGCATCATGTCTCACCCAAAGCCGAAAACTGTTCATAATCGACGGGCTACACATTTACACCGGGACAACCATCGCCCGGCACAGGCTACCTTCCTGCGTCACACCTCACGCTCACCACCCCAGTTCGGGTTCGCAACCGCCACCCCACATCACCCGAAGGATCCATGAAGTATTGGATAGCTGAGCACTACTGGTTAGGTCTTTGACGGTTTACCGCCGGTACGGGAATATCAACCCGTTGTCCATCGACTACGCCTGTCGGCCTCGCCTTAGGTCCCGACTTACCCAGGGCAGATTAGCTTGACCCTGGAACCCTTGGTCTTCCGGAGGACGGGTTTCTCACCCGTCTTTCGCTACTCATGCCTGCATTCTCACTCGTGTGGCATCCACGACTGGTTCACACCGCCGCTTCACTCGCCACACGACGCTCTCCTACCCATCCATACGGCTGGACCACGAAGGCCTACCTGTTATATGAATGCCACAACTTCGGTGGCGTGCTTGAGCCCCGTTACATTGTCGGCGCGGAATCACTTGACCAGTGAGCTATTACGCACTCTTTCAAGGGTGGCTGCTTCTAAGCCAACCTCCTGGTTGTCACAGCAACTCCACATCCTTTTCCACTTAGCACGCGCTTTGGGACCTTAGTTGGTGATCTGGGTTGTTTCCCTCTCGACAATGAAGCTTATCCCCCACTGTCTCACTGCTGCGCTCTCACTTACCGGCATTCGGAGTTTAGCTGACGTCAGTAACCTTGTAGGGCCCATCGGCCATCCAGTAGCTCTACCTCCGGCAAGAAACACGCAACGCTGCACCTAAATGCATTTCGGAGAGAACCAGCTATCACGAAGTTTGATTGGCCTTTCACCCCTATCCACAGCTCATCCCCTCAGTTTTCAACCTAAGTGGGTTCGGTCCTCCACGACGTCTTACCGTCGCTTCAACCTGGCCATGGATAGATCACTTCGCTTCGGGTCTAGGACATGCGACTGAATCGCCCTATTCAGACTCGCTTTCGCTACGGCTACCCCACACGGGTTAACCTCGCCACATATCGCTAACTCGCAGGCTCATTCTTCAAAAGGCACGCTGTCACACCTACAAGGGTGCTCCAACGGATTGTAAGCAAACGGTTTCAGGTACTATTTCACTCCCCTCCCGGGGTACTTTTCACCTTTCCCTCACGGTACTAGTCCGCTATCGGTCATCTGGAAGTATTTAGGCTTATCAGGTGGTCCTGACAGATTCACACGGGATTTCTCGGGCCCCGTGCTACTTGGGATACACACCACGCGGTAAAACCATTTCGGATACGGGACTCTCACCCACTCCGGCCGCCCATTCCAAGGCGTTCTCCTATAGCTTCACTCTCACGTCCGAAGCTCAGCAGCGCTCCGAGGCATGTCCCACAACCCCGACCATGCAACCCCTGCCAGGTATCACACATGATCGGTTTAGCCTGATCCGGTTTCGCTCGCCACTACTCCCGGAATCACTGTTGTTTTCTCTTCCTGTGGGTACTGAGATGTTTCACTTCCCCACGTTCCCTCTACCCGCCCTATATATTCAGGCGGGAGTCACCAGGTACGCACGCGCCCTGGCGGGGTTTCCCCATTCGGAAATCCTCGGATCACAGCCCGTTTATCGGCTCCTCGAGGCTTATCGCAGATTACTACGTCCTTCTTCGGCTCCAGATGCCAAGGCATCCACCGTTTGCTCTTTGAGACTTGAAATCACATAAGTATTCAGAACCACACACCCACCACCCAAACTCGAAAGCCTGAACAGTCATGGTGTGTGACCAATGAAATTATTAGTATCAGCAGCACCAAACCACCACACACACCCCGAAAGGCACGTCCTGATGCTTTGACACTGCAAGATGCTCGCGTCCACTGTGTAGTTCTCAACGTACGGTCGATCCCACCCCCACAAGCAACATGTCTTGTGACAGCGGGTCAAGGATCCAGTCCACCACACACTCGGTGCGGCCGGCTGGTCTCCCAGGACCCAATAGTATGCACTCTTTACGCAAACCCAACCACTCACCCACGCTTTCCAGTAGGCCGCCGAAACGACCCACGTACTCACACAGACGAGCACTCAAGTTCACTTGTCGTATGTTCCACCCATGAGCTGTGTGCGTCACACGTTCGGTGACGATCACACATTCTCTGCACCAACCACTGGTTGGTGAGTGCTCCTTAGAAAGGAGGTGATCCAGCCGCACCTTCCGGTACGGCTACCTTGTTACGACTTAGTCCTAATCACCAGTCCCACCTTCGACGGCTCCCTCCACAAGGGTTAGGCCACCGGCTTCGGGTGTTACCGACTTTCATGACTTGACGGGCGGTGTGTACAAGGCCCGGGAACGTATTCACCGCAGCGTTGCTGATCTGCGATTACTAGCGACTCCGACTTCATGGGGTCGAGTTGCAGACCCCAATCCGAACTGAGACCGACTTTTTGGGATTCGCTCCACCTCGCGGTATCGCAGCCCTTTGTATCGGCCATTGTAGCATGCGTGAAGCCCAAGACATAAGGGGCATGATGATTTGACGTCATCCCCACCTTCCTCCGTGTTGACCACGGCAGTATCCCATGAGTTCCCACCATAACGTGCTGGCAACATAGGACGAGGGTTGCGCTCGTTGCCGGACTTAACCGAACATCTCACGACACGAGCTGACGACAACCATGCACCACCTGTTTACGAGTGTCCAAAGAGTTGACGATCTCTCGCCCGTTCTCGTATATGTCAAGCCTTGGTAAGGTTCTTCGCGTTGCATCGAATTAATCCGCATGCTCCGCCGCTTGTGCGGGCCCCCGTCAATTCCTTTGAGTTTTAGCCTTGCGGCCGTACTCCCCAGGCGGGGAACTTAATGCGTTAGCTACGACACAGAACCCGTGGAACAGGCCCTACATCTAGTTCCCAACGTTTACGGCATGGACTACCAGGGTATCTAATCCTGTTCGCTCCCCATGCTTTCGCTCCTCAGCGTCAGTTACGGCCCAGAGATCTGCCTTCGCCATCGGTGTTCCTCCTGATATCTGCGCATTCCACCGCTACACCAGGAATTCCAATCTCCCCTACCGCACTCTAGCTTGCCCGTACCCACTGCAGGCTGGAGGTTGAGCCTCCAGTTTTCACAGCAGACGCGACAAGCCGCCTACGAGCTCTTTACGCCCAATAATTCCGGACAACGCTTGCACCCTACGTATTACCGCGGCTGCTGGCACGTAGTTAGCCGGTGCTTTTTCTGCAGGTACCGTCACTTGCGCTTCTTCCCTACTAAAAGAGGTTTACAACCCGAAGGCCGTCATCCCTCACGCGGCGTTGCTGCATCAGGCTTGCGCCCATTGTGCAATATTCCCCACTGCTGCCTCCCGTAGGAGTCTGGGCCGTGTCTCAGTCCCAGTGTGGCCGGTCACCCTCTCAGGCCGGCTACCCGTCGTCGCCATGGTGAGCCATTACCTCACCATCTAGCTGATAGGCCGCGAGTCCATCCCGAACCAAAATTCTTTCCACCTACACACCATGCGGTGATAGGACATATCCAGTATTAGACGCCGTTTCCAGCGCTTATCCCAGAGTTCGGGGCAGGTTACTCACGTGTTACTCACCCGTTCGCCACTCATCCACCCCCAGCAAGCTGGGAGCTTCAGCGTTCGACTTGCATGTGTTAAGCACGCCGCCAGCGTTCGTCCTGAGCCAGGATCAAACTCTCCGTAAAAAACGATTGTCACAAGCTCCCGGGGAAAAACCGGAAACCGCAACGAGTTCAATCAGGCAACAGAACCATCAATACTGACGATTCTTGTTATCCAAAAAAGGAATCTCCCACACCCACAAAAAGTGAATGTCGGGGATTGTTAAATAATTGGCATATGACAATTAAAAGTGCACACTATTGAGTTCTCAAAGACCAGACACCACCCGTCACCCCCAACCAAGAGAGCTCCGAACAGCAACCTGTCTAACTTACCACATGAACTGTGGTGAGAAGCGCATGAAGAAGAACCGGACCGTTTCAGTCCGGCTTCGTCGCGCTGACAAGGGAATAGATTACGTGGATCCCACACCCCCAGCAACACGAGCCCACATCCCGGGCGTGTTGCCGCACGAAACCGCCAATTCATGTTCCCGACAACCCCACGACACCCACCCCCACACCCGGCCACCACACCCCCCAAACCCGCAAAAACCAGGCACACGAGCCCAAAGACAGCGTTTCCCGGGCGCGCCGCACACCCGAAACCGACGCACCAAGCCCACGAACGCACGAAACGGGCGCCGCTTCCCTGGTCTGGAAAGCGACGCCCGTTCATTCGCACTCGCGAAGAGGTGTGTCTATAGCAGCGCGACTCCACGCTCGCCTGCCACGACGGCGCGCGGCAGTGTGCCCGTGCTGAGCCACTCCACGATCGCCCGGGCCGGGTCCAGCGTGTAGTGCTCGAGTGATCCGTCGGAGAGGAATGCCACGTGCGGCGTCACCAGCACGCGCGGGTCGTCACGCAGCGGGTGATCCGCCACCGGGGGCTCCCCGTCGAGCACGTCGAGCGCGGCGCCACGCAGGGTTCCGGCATCGAGGGCGGCCCGCAGCGCAGCACTGTCGACGAGCTCACCGCGCGACACATTGATCAGGCTCGCGCCCGGGCGCATCGCCGCGAACGCATCGGCGCCGATCGCTCCCTCGGTCTCGGGCGCCAGCGGAAGGTGGAGCGACAGCACGTCGGCGCGCGCCAGGAGTGATTCGCGGTCGACCAGTTCGACGAGCCCGTCGCCCTCAGCGACGAAGGGATCGTGTGCGATCACCGCTCCGAAGGTGGGGGCTGCAATCTCGGCGAGGCGGCGGGCAATGCGCCCGTACCCGAACAAACCGAGCGTCAATCCGCTCAAGCGCCGCGGCACCGCAGCGACGTCTTCCGTCCACCCGCCGGCGGCAGTCACCGCCCAGCTCTCGCGCAACCCGCGCTCGAGCGCCAGCATCAGCGACAGCGCGTGGGCAGCCACCTCTTCTGTCGCGGCATCCACGAGGTTCACGACCCAGATGCCCCGGTCGCGCGCGGCTTCAAGGTCGACCATGTCGACTCCGGCACTCATCGTCGCGATGCAGCGCACCTGCGGCAGATGATCCAGCACCTCTGCATCGATGCGCGCATAGCCGACCACCAGCGCGACGGCTGCTTCTGCCCCGGCGGGGAATTCACGCGTCATGCCTGGTGCTGCCGGCAGATCGAGCAGCATGGTCGCGGCGCCGGCCCGCTCGAGCAGTGCACGCCCGGGTTCCGGATCAAGATCGGTGGTGTCAGTGAAGACGACGAGTGGGCGGGTCACTCCCCCGCTCCCGTCAGGCGATCGAGGTGGGTCGGCGCGAACAGTTCGAGCACGGCCGGCAGCACGACGACGCGGGGGCCGCCGGCTGCGAGTGCGCGCGCGACGGCATCCGGTGCGTCGGCGAGCGAGGTCAGCTCGGCGGGGATGCCGAACGATTCCGCGAGTGCGACGTAATCGGGGCGGGCGAGTTCGGTCGCCGTCGCGGTGCCGAACGCACCCTCCATGTACTCGCGGAGCACGCCGTATCCGCCGTCGTCAACGATCAGCCACACGACCGGCAACTGGTGCTGCGCGGCGACCGCGAGCTCGGCGATGCCGTAGAGCGCACCGCCATCGCCCGAGACGGCGAGCACGGACGGGGCTTCGGATCCGGCTACCACTCGGCGACCGAACGCCGCGCCGAGTGCGGCCGGGTACCCGTAGCCGAGGCCGCCGGCGCCCTGAGCCGACGCGAACTCCAGCCCGCGCGGGTCCCAGGCCGACCAGCCCCAGTAGGCGAGGATCGTCATGTCCCAGTACACCGGGGTCGAGGCGGGCACGGCCTCGCGCAGCCCACGGACCAGCGCGAGTTCGGAGTCGAGTCCCTGGCTCTCCACGCGGGTGAGTACCGTCTCAAGCAGCGTGCGCACCGCTGCGACCGCTGCCTCGCGGCGCGGCGCGGTCGACGCGCGCCCGGAGCCCGCGATCACGCTATCAAGCTGCGCGAGGGCGAGCTTCGCGTCCGCGTGCACCCCGATGCCGGGGTGGTTCGAACCGAGCTTGCCGAGGTCGGCCTCGATCTGCACCACGCGGCCGCGCGGCGCGAAGGTGTGGTAGTTGCTCGACAGCTCGCCGACGCCGCTGCCGACGATGAGCAGCGCATCAGCCGATTCGAGGAACTCGGTCGTCGCGATGTCTTCGATCCAGGAGCGCGCGGAGAGCGGATGCTCCCAGGCGATCGCACTCTTGCCGCCGATCGTGGTCACCACGGGAGCGTCCAGCCGCTCCGCGAGTGCGACGAGCTCGGCTTCGGCCCCGGCGCGCACCACGCCGCCGCCCGCGAAGATGACGGGACGCTCGGCCGCGGCGAGCACGTCAGCCGCAAGGGCGATCGCTTCGTGCAGCGGTGCGAGCGGTGCCGCGGCGGCGGTCACGGGGGCCGCGATGATCTCGGGGACGCGGCCATCGGCCGGCTCGAGCAGGATGTCTTGCGGCACCTCGACGAGCACCGGGCCGCGCGGAGCGGTATCGGCAATGCGCCAGGCGTTCGCGATCGCGGTCGGGATCTGGCTCATTGAGCGCACGGTCACCACGTGCTTCACGACACCACGGAACGAATCGGACTGCTGCGGCAGCTCATGCAGGTAGCCGTGGCGTCCGCCGCCGAGACCGGCCACCGGGATCTGCGCGCTGATCGCGAGCACCGGGATCGAGGATGCGGCGGCCTCCTGGAGAGCCGCGAGCGAGGTCAGGGCGCCCGGGCCGGTCGAGAGGAGCAGCGGGGCGACGTCGCCCGTGACGCGGGCGAGACCGTCGGCCATGAAGCCCGCATTGTTCTCGACGCGGGCGCTGAGATATGCAAGGTCGGATCGGCGCAGCGCGTCGAAGAGGCCGAGCGCGTGCTGCCCGGGGAGGCCGACGATGCCGCGCGCGCCGAGGGCGCGGAGCGTCTCGAGCACGACGTCGCCGCCGATGCGGCGGCCGTCGTCGCCAGCGGGCGAGGCAGCGCCAGGCGAAGCTGCAGCCGGGGCCGCGGCGGTGGGTGAAACGTCAGCGGGCACGCCCGGCGATTCGATGGTCATCTATTCCTCCTGAAAGGGGTCGATGGCACTCGTTGCGCGGGCGTGCCCTCCGTGTCCGGGTCGGCGAGGTGCCGGCCCGGGGAATTCGGGTGCGAGTCGGGTCAGCGGGTCTGCTGCACCTCGTCGTACACGACGTCGTTGACCGCGGTGCGGTCGTCGAGGCTCAGTCGCATCGTCCACTCATCGAGAATGGGCGCGGGCGTCGGCTTGGTCACCAGGCTGACGATCACGTACGTGAGCAGGCTCGCGATGAGGCTGTAGTAGATGGGCTCGTTCGCGAGAATGCCCCAGATGGCCATTGAGACGATCACGACGATCGTGCCGACGAGCATGCTGCTCACGGCGCCGATGCGGGTGCCGCGCTTCCAGAACAGGCCGCCGATGATCGCGACCCCGAGGCCGCCCACGAGAATGTCGTACGCGACGGTGAGCGCTGCGACCACATCCGTGACGATCGTCGCGATGAACATCGTGATACCCGCCAAGATGAAGATGGTGACGCGGTAACCGAGCAGGCTCTCGCCCCCGACGTGGCCGTCGTGCATTTCGACGCGCGCCGTCTTCACCCCGAAGATGCGCTTGATCGCGGGCAGGAGGTCGGTCGAGAACACCGTCGCCGAGGCGATGAGCGCACCGCTCGCGGTCGACATCATGGCCGAGAGTGCCGCAGCGAGCACGATGCCGCGCACGCCCGGGGGCAGCATCTCCTGCGCCATGAAGGCGAAGGCGTCGTTGCGGTTCTCCATCTCGGGGAAGAGCACGCGGGCGGCGATGCCGATGAGTGCACCGGCGAACGCGTAGAGCAGGCAGTACACACCCGAAGTGATGCCGCCCCACTTCGCGACTCGCGGAGTGCGCGCGGTCACCACGCGCTGCCAGATGTCTTGCCCGATCAGCAGACCGAGCGTGTAGACGATCACGTAGGTGACGATGGTCATGCCGCCGATCGACCACGGCGAGAAGAACGAGTCGCCGAGGCGCTCGCGGATGCCGCCCCAACCGCCGGCCTGATCGGACGCCGTCATGAGCGCGATCGGGAGGAGCAGCAGGAACATGCCGACGGTCTTGATGACGAACTGCACGACGTCGGTCATGGTGATCGACCACATGCCGCCCATGATCGAGTAGATCGCGACGATCGTGCCGCCGATGACGACGCCCCACAGGTTCGAGATACCGAAGAGCACGTGGAAGATCGTGGCGTACGCCAGCGTCGAGGTCACCGTGAGCATCAGCGTGTACAGGAACATCACGATGCCCGAGATGAGCCCGTTCGAGCCGCCGTAGCGCAGGTCGAGCATCTCGGTCACCGTGTAGACCTTGAGCTTCACGATGCGCTTGGCCAGGAAGGCGCTGAGCACGAGGATGCCGAGACCGATGCAGGTGACGAGCCAGGCACCCGAGAGGCCGTACTCCCACCCGAGGCCGATGCCGCCGACGGTCGATGCGCCGCCGAGCACGATCGCCGACATGGCACCCGAGTACATGAAGCCGCCGAGGCGACGTCCGGCGACGAGGTAGTCGCTCTTCGACTTCGAGCGGCGCATGCCCCAGTACCCGACGCCGAGAATTCCGACGAGGTAGACGGCCATGACGATGTAGTCCAGGACCACAGTGTCCTCCTAGTGGGAACGGATGGTGCAGCGCCGCTTCCCACACTCAGCGACACTGATTTTGTACGCTGAACGCTACCTGGGAAACACGCGTGCGTCTCGGGCGAATCATCCCGAATACACGAAACCCGGGATGCTCTATCCTGGCTTCATGGAATTCGAACCCGAATCGGTGGCCGCGCAGGCCACGGTGCCGCTCTCGACCCTGCTCGATGCCCCGGCATTCGAAGCCAGTCTGCGGTCGCCGGCTCCTGAATCGCTGGCGCAGGATCCCGCAGCCCTCGACCGCGTGCGCGCCACGGAGGTGTCGGCCTCGATCGTCATCGACCTCGCCGACCCGAGTCGCTACGTCACGCGGGGGGACCTGCTCCTCATCACCGGGCTCGGCCTCCCCGAGCACCCCGCCGCCATCGACGCCTACGTCGAGGGTCTGCGCGAGGGCGGCGTCGCCGCGCTCGTCTTCGGCGTCGAACCGGTCTATGACGCGGTTCCCGAGGCCCTCGTCGAGGCCTGCCGTCGCCAGTTGTTCCCGCTCATCGAGCTGCCTCCGCACGTGCATTTCGCGCCGATCACGATGCACCTGAACCGTGCGCTCGAGACCGAGCGCACCCGCACGCTCGAGGTCATGAACACGTTCGCACGACGAGTGACCGAGGCGGCGCTGCAGCACGGACCCGCGCAGCGCATCACCTCCGTGCTCGCGCAGAGCGGTGAGGGGTGGGCGCTGCTGCAGATCGATGAAGACACGTACACCGGAGGGCCAGTGCCGGAGGCGCTCGACATCGATTCCCTGCTCGCCGATGTCGCGACCCGATTCGACGCGCAGGGACGCGCGCGCGGTGCCGTGCCGACCGCATTCACCACGGTGGAGGCCGCCGGCGAGCGGTACGAGGTCACCGCGCACCGCATCACACCGACCCGCACCCGAGCCGGAATCGTCGCACCCTCGGCGGTGCTGCTGCTCGGCCGGGCCCCGCGACTCACGAGCACCGACCGCACGGCACTCCTGCTCGCCGCGAACCTCATCGGGCTCGTGGTGCAGCTTCCCGTGGAGCAGTCGATGGCGGTGGACCAGTTGCTCATGCATCTGATGGTCGACGCGAGCCAGCGACGGGGCGGCGGGGGCGAACGCGATCGCTTCGCCCGACTCGTCGCGAATTCGTTCGGCGGGGGCGCGCGCACCGTGCACGGGCTGGTCGCGATTCGGGATCCGCAGCACCCGCGAGACCAACGCGGTTCAGACGAAACCTACTCGTCAGACGCCGGTTGGCTGCGGCGACTGCTGCATACGCCGTTCGTCGAGCACCGCGCGCGCCGCATCCGCGCGTTCGTGTCGCGGCCACCGTCGGCTGCCGACTTCGCGCAGGCATCTGCGCTCGGCTGGCTCTTCGCGGTGAGCCGGCCCCACGAGCTCGACGAGCTGCAAGAGGCGATGCTCGAAGCGGAAGAGCTGGGCCGCGCCGCACGGCATCTGGGCCGGCACCTGAACGACGGCGATACCGAATCCGCGGCCGAGGTCTGGCCGACCAGCGCGATCGCCGATCCGAGCGTGGCTCGCGTCGTTGCCGGTCGGTGGCTCGCCCCGCTCGATGACGCGGCGTTCACCGAGCATCGCACGGCGCTCGCGGAGTGGCTGCGCCAGCACGGATCCTGGGATCGTACGGCACGGGAGACCGGGCTGCACCGCAACACGGTGCGCCGGCTCATCGCCGAGTCGGCGAAACAGCTCGGACGCGATCTCGATGATCCTGTCGAGCGGGCGCGGATGCTGCTCGCATTCACTGCACTCGACGCGAGCAGCTGAAATCCGAGCCGCCTGCCGCTACTCCACGAACGCCACGGCGCGAATGGGCGAGCCGTCTCCCGCCGCGATGCGCAACGGGAGCAGCGCTACGTCGACCAGCTGCGGCAGCTCCGTGAGCCGGGCGAGATTCTCGACGATGACGCCGTCGCCGCCGAGCCAGAACTCGTGCACGGGCATGCCGCTCGCGTCGGAGTCGGCCAGCACCGCGCCCGTCGGGTCGGGGCTGAGCACATCGATACCGAGCACACGTGCGCCGCGTTGCCAGAGCAGCTCGGCGAGTTCCAGCCCCACTGCTGGATGGTGCAGTGCGTCGGGCGAGCCGAACCGCGTGTCCCAGCCCGTCGCGATGCAGACGATCGCGGGCAGGCGATCCGGCACCCCGCCCGCGATGCGATCGATGCCGAGCACCTCTCCCGGCCGCGCCGGTTCGGGTCCGACCACGAGCACCCGTGCCTGGCCAGTGAGCCGCTCGAGCGGAATGCGGTCGACCGTGCGGCCGCCGACGATCGAGTGCGCGGGTGCATCGAGATGGGTGCCCGCGTGCGAACCGAGATCGAGGTGCGCGACGGCGACGCCGTCGATCTCGACCGTGAGTGCCGGCTCCACCGTCACCTCCGGATCGCCCGGATAGACGGGCATGCCGGAGAGGATCGGGTGGCTGAGATCGACGGCGCGCACGGTCAGTGCTCCAGGCGCAGCGCCGCAGTCTCGTCGGCGCCGTCGAGCAGGTGCCCCGTGCGCATACGGTCGCGCGGGTCGATGAGCCCGAGCGCACCCCCGCGACCGATGCCGAGCATGAGCCCGAGGTAGAGTGCGAAGCTGATGACGAACGCCGGAATGTTCGCACCGATCGGGCTCGGGGCGACGTACGACAGCACGTACGACAGCACCGCGCCGACCACCCAGACGATCACGGCGATCCAGTTCACGCCGCCGCGGTACCAGTACCGGCTCTCCGGGCGCTCGTGCAAGATCTGGCGCGAGTAGCCGCGCCGCTTGAGCAGGTAGTAGTCGGCGATCATGATCGCGAACACCGGCACGAAGAACGCGCTGATGATGAAGAGGAAATCGGTGAACTGGTTCAGCAGCCCGAGGAACGTGGATCCGATCACCGAGATGATGCCCAGCACGATCGCGGTCGGCAGGAACTTCAGGTGCCACTTCGACTGCGCGTTCACGACCGAGGTCACCATGCCGAAGACGACCATGGTGTTGGTCGCCATCACCGACAGGAAGATCGCGATGCCGAGCGGCCACCCGAACTCGGCGACGATCACCGACGGATCGAACGGCGTGGCCTCGTGCCCGCGCAGCAGCACCGCACTGAACGCGACCAGCCCGAGGAACATCGCGATGCTCGTCGAGAGCGTGTAGCCGATACCCGATCCGACGATGCCCGCGGTGCTGCTCTTCGCGTGCCGGTTCATGTCGGCGGAGAGCACGGTCCACGAGATCGCCGTGGCGATCACCATGTCGAGCGTGATGAAGGGGGTGCCGCCGAGCGAGGCGTCGACCGGCATCGCAGCGAACTCCCCGGGGCTGAACGCGCTGAAGGCCGCAGCGAAGACAAAGCCCATGACGATGAGGATCGCCAGCGCGAGCCAGGGCTCGACGCGCGAGATGCCGGTGTGCCCGAAGATCGCGAGCACGACGACGATCGCCTGGCAGATCGCGGAGAACAGCATCGGGTTCGAGAAGCCCGTCGCCTCGTGCACCAGATAGTTCACGGTGACACCGGCGAGCATCGCCTGCACCCAGCTCCACCCCATGAGAATGATGAGGTTCGCAACCGCCGGCAGGATGCTGCCGCGGATGCCGAACGACCCGCGCGTAAGCGCCATCGTCGGCAGACCGGTGCGGGTGCCCATGTTGCCGACGAGCACCAGCACGAGCACGCCGATGAGTGTGCCCACCACGATCATGGCGCTCGCCGTGCCGAACGAGACGGCCGGGGTGAACAGGGTGCCGGTGAGCAGTGTCGTGACGACGAGGTTCGCCGCCAGCCAGATCATGCCGATGTGCAGCAGCGACTGGGTGCCGCGGACGGGGCCCGCGGAATCATGCTGGCCGTCGAGATTGACGGCCATGGTCTCGGGACTGGTCATGATCAGAGCGCCGTATCGACGGGAGCGGGAGCATCGGGCACCGTCGAGAGGTGCTCGTGCACCGCGACAAGTCCGTCGGGCTGGTCGCTTTCGGCTCGGAAGATGATGCTCTCGCGCTCGACGTACGAGTCGGGGCCGTCAGCCGAATCGATGCTCGTGGCGACCGTGTGGCTGAAAATCGCGCCGCCCGGGAAGGTCTGCACCAGGCGATCGGTCGAGCTGCACGAGGTGACGCGCCAGCCGGAGGCGACCCACCCGGCCCACAGCGCTTCGTACTCAGCGCGCGAGTTCAGGCGCGACGCCTCAGGGTGGAAGATGAAGCTCGCGTCGTCGGCGAAGCCTGCGAAATAGGCCTCGGTGTCCGTGGCGGCGAAGGCCTCGATGATGGCGTCGGCGGCGGCGAGAACGGCTGCCTGATCCGGGGTGTGCATGGGGTGCCTCCGTTGGCGAGGTGAATCGGGGTGGTGCGGGGGTGAAACGGGAGCGGGGTGCGGATCCTGACGATCCGCACCCCGGGTGCACTCAGTCGCGGGCCGCCATGGCGCTCACGAGTTCGTACACGACGTGGCTCGCGGCCACGGCGGTGATCTGCGCGTGATCGTAGGCCGGGGCGACCTCGACGACATCGGCGCCGACGATGTGCAGATCGGCGAGACCGCGAATCAGGCGGAGCATTTCGCGGCTGGTGAGTCCGCCGGCCTCGGGGGTGCCGGTGCCCGGAGCGTGAGCCGGATCCAGCACATCGATATCGATCGAGATGTACAGCGGCTTGTCGCCCACGCGCTCGCGGATCTTCTCGAGGGCTGCGGGAATACCGTGCTCTTCGATGAACTCGCTCGTGACGATCTGGAAGCCGAGCTTCAGGTCGTCTTCGAGGTCGCTCTTGCCGTAGAGCGGGCCGCGGGTGCCGCCGTGCATCGACGCGGTCAGGTCGATGAGCCCCTCTTCGGAGGCGCGACGGAACGGGGTGCCGTGGGTGGTGGGGGCACCGAAGTAGGTGTCCCAGGTGTCGAGGTGCGCATCGAAGTGCAGCACGGCGACCGGGCCGTGCTTCTTGTTGATGGCGCGCAAGAGCGGCAGTGCGATGGTGTGGTCGCCGCCGATCGTGACGATCTTGTCGACCTTCTCGCCGAGCTCGGTCGCTGCGGCCTCGACCTGGTTCACGGCCTCGTCCAGGCTGAACGGGTTCGCGACGATGTCGCCGGCGTCGACGACCTGCTTCACATTGAAGGGCGAGACGTCTTGCGCCGGGTTGTACGGGCGCAGGAGACGCGAGGCCTCGCGCACGTGCGACGGGCCGAAGCGCGCACCGGGGCGGAAGCTCACGCCGGAGTCGAACGGGACGCCCACGACGGCGATGTCGGCGGCCGGAACATCCTCGATGCGCGGCAGCTTCGCGAAGGTGGCGATGCCGGCGTAGCGCGGCGTCTGGCTCGCGTCGACCGGGCCCTGAGGAGTGTGAGAAGTCACGATGCGTCTCATCCTTTCCAAGTTTCCTAAGAGTAAACAAGTGAGTTCTATCGGTGAACTCGCATTCACTCTAGACTGGTGCTCGCGTCGCGGTCAACGCGGCGAACGAAGAACGAGGACCGCATGCGACCGATTCACCCGACGGCAGCCGTTGATCCCATTCGCATCGGCGCGAAACTCCGCTCCTCGCGGCTCGCCCAGGGCCTCACACTCGAGCAGCTCGCGCAGGCGACCGGGCTCACCAAGGGCTTCATCAGCCGCATCGAACGCGACGACACCATGCCGAGCGTGCCCACACTCGTGCAGCTGTGCCAAGCACTCTCGCTGCCGATCGGCAACCTCTTCGAGGAGCCCGAGCTGCAGCTCATTCCCCTCGAGACCGCACCCGCCATCAACATGGGCGGCACCGGCGCCGACGAGCGACTCGTGACCCCGCGGTCGGAAGATCGCGTGCAGGTGCTGCGCTCGTCACTCGAGCCCGACGCCAGCGGCGGCGACCAGCTCTACACCGTGAACTGCAACCTCGAATCGCTGCACGTCGTGTCGGGCGAACTCGAGATCCAGTTCGCCGACCGGCAGATCGCGCTCCTCGCGGGCGACACCCTCACCTTCCCGGGCCGCACCCCGCACACCTGGCGCGCGGGCCCCTCGGGCGCCGAGGCCGTGTGGGTGCTCGTGCCGGCCGCGTGGAGCGGCTCGGCCTGAGCATCCGGCACCGCGGCGGTTAGGCGGCGGCCGAGGCCGCGGCGTCAGCCCCGGTGTCGAACACGATGACGCTGCGCGTGCGTTCACCCCGACGCATCGCGTCGAACGCCTCGTTGACCTCGTCGAGCCCGACGCGGGCGCTGATGAGCTCGTCGAGCGGCAGCGCCCCCGACAGGTACGCGCCCGCAACGCGCGGGAAGTCGCGCGCCGGCACGAGCCCGCCGTAGTTCGAGCCGATGATGGTCTTGCCCTCATAGGCGAGCAGCAGGCCGTCGATCTCGACCGTCTGCCCCTCGGGCGGGAGCCCGACGAACACCGCACGTCCACCCGGGCGAATCAGCCCGGGCAGCTGCTGCATCGTCTGCACGCGGCCGATGGCTTCGAACGCCACATCGGCTCCCCCATCGGTGAGCGTCGCGACCTGGTCCGCAAGGTCGGGCGCGCTGAGCACCGTGTGGGTCGCGCCGGCCCGCACCGCCTCTGCGAGCTTCGCCTCGGAGACGTCAACTGCGACGATCGGGTTCGCGCCGGCGAGGCGCAGCGCTGAGATGATCGAGAGGCCGACGCCGCCCGCACCGACGACTACGGCCGACTCCCCCGCAACCACGCGCGCATTGTTCGCGACCGCGCCGTAGCCCGTGCCCACCGAGCATCCGATGAGGCTGGCGACGTCGAAGGGCACGCGCTCGTCGATCTTGATGGCGGCGAACTCGGGCACCACGATCGACTCGGCCATCGCACCCGTCGCGAGGTACGGGTACGCCGTCGAGCCGTCGACGTCGCTCCACCGGGTCGTGCCGTCGGGCAGCAGCGAATCATTCGACTTCGCGCGGGTGCACGCCCACGGCTTGCCACCGGTGCACTCGCCGCAGCGCTGGCACGCCTGGTGCCACGCGATGACGACGTGGTCGCCGACCGTGAGACCGCGCACTCCGGCGCCCACGGCGTCGACGACACCGGCGGCCTCGTGCCCCATCACTGCGGGCAGCGGCACCTGCCACTCGCCGTCGAGCACGTGCCGATCCGATCCGCAGACGCCGGCCGCGCGCACGCTGACCCGCACCTCGCCGTGCTGCGGCGGGGCGAGCGTGAGCGTGTCGACGGTCAGCCGGTCGCCATCGTCGCCGCGGTAGACCGCTGCCCGTACCTCGATCGCCTCGGTCATCTGCTTACTTCCTTCCGGCGGCCGCGAACGGATCGACCTGCCCGTACGCACCGCGGCCGCGGCGCACGTAGAGCAGCCAGTTGAGCACCAGGTAGACGACGATCGCGATCACCACGGTCGGCACGGTCGCCGTCGCGTAGCGGAAGATCGGCTGCGTCTCGAGGGTGATCGGGTTGTACACCCACAGGTAGAACACCGACGCGATCACCACGGCTGCCATCGCTGCGAGGTTCACCCCGCCCGTGAAGCGCAGCGGATCGTGCGCACCACTGGCGTAGAGGGCGCGCAGCGGCACGTTCTGTCGACGCAGAATGAGGTAGTCGGCGATGATGACCCCGCAGATCGCCGCGATGAACGCACCTGAGATCACGACGAAGGTCATGAACTGGCCGTACATGAAGCTCGGGAACAGGGCGAGCACCGCCGGGAAGAACAGGAACACCGCGCACAGTGCCGGCCAGCGGAGTCGCGCGAGCAGCTGCCCGCTCGATTGTTTGATTGCGAGGACGGTCGAGTAGGCGATCGACGCCATGCTCGTCACGTTCGCGAACCCGACGAAGAGCAGCGTGAGCACGCCGAGCACCGGCCCACCGAGCGGCACCATCCACGCCGTGGGATCCGCCGCTCCAAGCATCAGCGCCGCGGCCATGCCGACGACCTGGGCCACCGCGGTGCCGAAGAAAATCCCGGCGTAGGCGGGCCACAGCGCCGCCTTCGGCCCGCGGGTCAGGCGTGCGAGTGTGCCCATCACGGGCCACCACGAGAGACCGGCACCGAGGTTGAACTCCACGGCCATTGAGAAGTTGAGGGTCTGATCCTCGAAGGGGGCCAGCGGCTCGGCGGCGAAGAGATCGCTCCAGGAGTGCTGCGACATGAGCAGCACCATCATGAGCGCCACGATGATGAGCAGCCCCGGGGCAACGAAGCGATTCAGCTTGCTGATCGCGACTGGCCCGCGGGAGAGCAGGAACCAGCCGCCGAGGATCGCCGCCAGCGCGAACACCGTGACGATGGGGCCCTCGACGTTGAACTCCGTGCCGAACGCCTGGTTCGAGATCTCCGTGAATGCGCGGCCGAACATGATGCCGAGCAGCGAGCTCCAACCCATCTCGGTGACGAGCACGACGGTGAAGACGACGATCGCGACGCCCACCGCCCCGAACACCGACTTCAACGCGCGGTATTGCTCGACGCCGAGTCGCTGGCTGAGCAGCACGCTTCCCAGCACCATGATCGCGAGGCCCAGCGTGTTGCCGAGCAGCATCGCGGCGATGCCGTCGCCGAAGCCGACGAGTAGCACGGTGGATCCGCCGGTGAGAAACGCCCAGGTCGCAATGGCGAGGCTGAGCGTCACCCAGCTGAAGTCGGCGGCGCGCCACGTGCGCTCCTGCTTCGTCAGCGGCAGTGAGCCGTAGGTCGCTTCCTCCGCAACCGCCGCTTCGACGCGAACGGCCTGCGTTTCAGTCAGCTCGTCTCGGGCGCTCACAATGCACCCGCCAGCCACGAACCGACCGCGATCACGGCGACGACGCCGAGAAACAGCGCCAGGCTCGCAGAGCCCAGCTTCGCGTGGACGGGGTCGGTCGCTTCGACCGTTTCGACTTCGGTGAGACGTCGCTCGAGCTCTTCGGCGAGCCGCGCTTCTGTACTCATGGGACAGACCTCCTTGTGTATCCGTGCAGATCCCGGTCTCGCCGCAGCGAGAACGGAGCCAGCCTAGGCGAGTCATGAGCATTTCGTTCGCCAGAGTTCGCGGCTTCTGCGCTTCCGCTCACCCCAGCGCCCGAATTCGCACGACTCACGCCCTTGAGTCCGATTCAGATGCATAATTGCACGAGAACAATCCGCTGATTTGGGAGTCGCATGGAGCACGGAACCGAGACGGCCGAGCTGCGTCGACGCGTGCTCCGCGGCCTGCGTGAAAACGGTCGCGCCAGCTACTCGCGCATCGCCGCGGAGCTCGGGGTCACACGACGGCAGGTGACCCAGATCGTGCAGCACGCGATCTCCCGTGGGGAGCTGCGTCTTTCGGTTTCGATCAGCCCAGATCTGCTCGGCCTCGAGCGCTTCGCCTACCTGCAGCTCTCTGTGACGGGCCCGATCGCCCCGGTGCGATCGGCGCTCGCAGCCATGCCCGAATCAACGTTCGTCGCCGACATCAGCGGACGTTACTCCATCGATGTGGAGGTGCGCGTCGGCACCGATCCGCACCTGCGCGACACCGTCGACCGAGTGCGCGAGCTCCCCGGTGTGCATGAAGTGCGCACGCACCTGTACGAGAGCATCGAGGTCAATCGCTACTCTCCGCTGCGCACCGGGCGCACCGCATTCGTGATCGACGACGCCGATCGCGCCATCGTGCAGCATCTGCAGCGCGATGGGCGCGCCTCGTTCCGGGAACTCGGGGCAGCAGCCGGGATCTCGCCGAGCGGAGCGCGCCTCCGATTCGAGCGTCTGGCCCGCAACGGCGCGGTCAAGGTCGTCGGTATCCCGGTTCGTGGAGCACTCGCGTCGGCCGATGGCTCGAGCGATCGGGTCGAGACCCCATCATTGGGCGTCGGCGTGCAGATCCGCGGCAAACTCGCCGACGCACTCGCGAGCGTGCGCGCGCTCGACCCCGAATTCGTCGCCGTGACCGTGGGCGACTACGACCTCATTGCGACGCTTTCGGCAGACAGTTACGAGGAGCTGCTTGATCTCGCCGATCAGTTGCGCACGCTTCCCGAGGTCGCTCGCATCGAAACCTGGGCCAACCTGCGCATCGTGAAAGAGCAGTACGGCGAGAGCGATCGGCTCAGCGCCAGCCCGCGTACACTTCGGGCCGCCGATCGTGCAGGTACTGCGCACCGGCGCCCGGCAATGGACGCGCAGGATCCGCCCCCACGGGGTCGGGAATCTCAGCGATAAGCAGTTCGGGACCGGCCCCCGCGGCCGCCAGCACTGTGCCCTCGATGCCGGCAACCGTGCTCAACCCCGCGAAGATGCCGCCCGCATGGTCGGCGTACGCGACAACGATGCGGTTCTCGGCAGCTCGCGCGCGCACGAGGAGTTCGGGGACGTAGGCGGAATCGCCATCGATGGCCGTCGGCACGAGCAGCAGATCGGCTCCCGCCGACGCGAGATAGCGCGCGGGTTCAGGAAATTCGATGTCGTAGCAGATCTGGAAGGCAACCCGGCGACCGTTCCACTCGACAACGCGAGGGGCCTCGGTCGAGGCGGTGAACGCGAGGCGCTCATCGTCGCCCCAGAGATGCACTTTCTCGTACTGCAGCACGTCGTCGCCCTCGGCACTCCAGAGCCCCGCGGCAATCGCGAAACTGCCGTCTGCTCTGGCCGATGGGAACCCCGCAGCGACAGCGATGCCGCTCTCGCGAGCTATTCGAGCGATCGCTGCCGGAAACCCGGCGACGCGCTCCGGAGTCAGCCAGCCGGCAAGTTCCACCGGAGCGTATCCCGTCACGAAGAGCTCAGGCGTGAGCAGCAGCTCGGCGCCCGCTTCGCGCGCCCGTCGCGCGGCGTCGTGCACCGCCGCCAGATTCACCTCGGGTTCGAGCGCAGACGCCGCAGCCTGCAGGATCGCGATACGCATACCGGCTACCCCGCAATCACGCCTGCGAGCGTCTTCTTGCCACGCCGCAGCACCGCAACCGCGCCGTGCAGCAAATCGCCCGACTCGAGCAGCCGATCTTCGGCCTCGACCGCAACATTGTTCACGTAGACGCCGCCCTGCGCGATCGCGCGGCGAGCCTCGCCCAGGCTTTTCACGAGCTCGGTATCGACAAGCAGCTGAGCGATCGCGGTACCGACGACCGCCGGAGTCTGCGCCAGCTCAGACACCGCACCGCGCAACGACGACTCGTCGAGCGCGGTCAAGTCGCCACGGCCGAAGAGCGCCTCGGACGCATCGATCGCGCCCTGCGTCGCGGCCGCACCGTGCACGAGGGTGGTGACCTCTACGGCCAGACGCTTCTGCGCGGCACGCTTGAACGGCTCCTCGGCGACCTGGCGCGCGTAGTCCTCGATCTCTGCCCGCGACAAGAAGGTGAAGACCTTGAGGCGATCCACCACGTCGGCGTCAGCCTGGTTGAGCCAGAACTGGTAGAACGTGTACGGCGAGCACATCTCGGGGTTCAGCCAGATGGCGTTGCCCTCACTCTTGCCGAACTTCGTGCCGTCGGCGTTGGTGATCAGCGGGGTGCCGATCGCGTGCGCAGAGGCGCCCTCGGCCTTGCGAATCAATTCGGTACCGCTCGTCAGGTTGCCCCACTGATCGCTGCCGCCCGACTGCAACTTGCAGCCGTACTGGCGGTAGAGCTCCAGGAAGTCGAGGCCCTGCAAGATCTGGTAGCTGAACTCGGTGTAGCTGATGCCTTCATCCGAGTTCAGTCGCTTCGCGACGATGTCTTTCTTGACCATCGTGCCGACGCGGAAGTACTTGCCGATCTCGCGCAAGAAATCGATCGCCGAGAGCGGCGCCGTCCAGTCGAGGTTGTTCACGAGACGGGCGGCGTTGTCACCCTCGAAGCTCAGGTACCGCGACACCTGCTGGCCGAGCGAGTCGACCCACTCGGCAACGGTCTCGCGCGAGTTAAGCACCCGCTCCGCAGTCGGGCGCGGGTCGCCGATGAGGCCCGTGGAGCCGCCGACAAGACCGAGCGGCAGATGCCCGCGCAGCTGCAGACGACGCATGAGCAGCAACTGCACCAGGTGCCCCAGGTGCAAGCTCGACGCGGTCGGATCGAAGCCGCAGTAATACGCGAACGGCTCGCCCTCGATCAGCTCCGACAACGCCTCGGCGTCGGTCGAAACGTGGATCAACCCGCGCCACTCCAGCTCGGCCCACAAAGTGGCGAAGCTGTCGTCATTGCGCTGGGCGGCCAGGATCTCGGTGCGATCGTTCAGTTCAGACACGCCTGACATCGTACCGCTTCCGCGCTGGCGCGCGGGGCCTCACGGCAGGGTCGGGGGCTCCTGCTCACCTTCCGAGTCGCTGCGCCGGCTCCGCAGCGCGCGCACCGCGCTGCGGAGCGCGGCGACGGCGATTGAGACCGCACCGCCCCAGATGAGCAGACCGAGCAACCCCAGCGATCCCGAGCGACGACCACTGCCGAGCACCTCACCCCAGCCGGTTCCCGTCGCGTGCAGCACAAACGGGCCGACCGACATGACCGCGGCGCCAACGAGGAGCACCACCCAGCCGACCGGCCCCGGAGCACGTTTGCCGCGCGCATCGGCCGGGCCGAAGGCGAAGGTTGCCAGGCCCATGATCGCGAACCCCGCGCTCATGGCGGCGAACCCCCAGCCGGTCGGATCGTCGTTCGAGACCGCGAGCGCAGCCGTGACGACCGCGACGAACCCGAAGAACGCGGTTGCGAGGCCCAGCACGACCCGGGGGTTGCGCGGGGCTCTCGTACGCATCGGAGACTCAGCCCCGGAACTCCGCGATGCGCTCGGCGAGTCGCGCCAGTTGCTCGTCGACGCGCACGCGTGCGGTGCCGCCTGCCCCGACGCGCGAGTTCACGGAGCCCTCGATCGTGAGCACCTCGCGCACCGCAGGCGTCAGATGCTCGGAGACCGAAGCCAGCTCGGCGTCGCTCGGCTCGTGCAGTTCGATGCCGCGCTCCTCGCAGTACCGCACGAGTTCGCCCGAAATCTCGTGGGCGTCGCGGAAGATGACGCCCTGCTTCACGAGCCACTCGGCGACGTCGGTCGCGAGCGAGAACCCCTGCGGGGCGAGCTCGGCCATGCGCTCGGTGTTGAACGTGGCCGTCGCCACCATGCCGGTGAACGCCGGCAGCAGCACCTCGAGCTGGGCGATGGAGTCGAAGACCGGTTCTTTGTCTTCTTGCAGATCGCGGTTGTACGCGAGCGGCAGGCCCTTGAGTGTGGCGAGCAACCCGGTCAGGTTGCCGATGAGTCGGCCCGACTTGCCGCGAGCGAGCTCGGCGATGTCGGGGTTCTTCTTCTGCGGCATGATGCTCGACCCGGTCGAGTACCCGTCATGCAGACGGATGAAGCCGAACTCCTTCGTGTTCCAGAGGATGATCTCTTCAGACAGACGCGACAGGTCGATGCCGATCTGCGCCGCGATGAACGCGAACTCGGCCACCACGTCGCGGGCGGCGGTGCCGTCGATGGAGTTCTCGAGGGGCTCGCCGAGGCCGAGCTCCTGCGCCACGAGTCGCGGGTCGAGGCCCAACGAAGACCCTGCGAGCGCTCCGCCGCCGTAGGGCGAGAAGCTGGCGCGCGCGGCCCAGTCGCGCAGACGCTCAAGATCGCGCACGATCGGCCACGCGTGCGCAGCGATCTGGTGCGCGAGCAGCACGGGCTGCGCGTGCTGCAAGTGCGTGCGGCCGGGCAGGATCGCCTCGGGGTGCGCCGCGGCCTGGTCCGCGATGGCATCGAGCAGGTCAAGCAGCATGCCGCGAATCACCGCGGCGTGGTCGAGCAGATACAGGCGCACGAGCGTCGCGATCTGGTCGTTGCGGCTGCGGCCCGCACGGAGCTTGCCACCGAGCTGCACGCCGGTGATCTCGATGAGTAGGCGCTCGAGCGCCGAGTGCACATCTTCATCATCGTCGGCGGGTTGGGCCCGGCCATCGGCGACGCGCGCCGCGAGTTCGTCGAGCGCGGCATGCATCTCGCGGAGCTCGTCGGCGGTCAGATACCCCGCTGCGGCGAGCGCCGTGGCGTGCGCCTGCGACCCGCGGATGTCGTAGGGCGCAAGAATCCAGTCGAACTGCGTCGACTTCGAGAGTGCAGCCAGCGCCGGGGCCGGGCCACTCGCGAACCGACCGCCCCAGAGGGCTCCGCTTTCGCCGGCACGGTTGGTGGTCTCGGTCATTTGCTCTCCTTCAGCAACCAGGCCATCAAGGCCTTCTGCGCGTGCACGCGGTTTTCGGCTTCGTCCCAGACCACGCTCTGCGGGCCATCGATCACCTCGGGGGCGACCTCGTACTCGCGGTAGGCGGGCAGGCAGTGCAGGAAGACGGCATTGTCGTTCGCGAGTGCCATCAGTTCAGGGGTGACGCGGTACGCACCGAACGTCGCGACGCGCTCCGCCTTCTCGTCTTCGTGCCCCATCGACACCCAGGTGTCGGTGATGACGGCGTCGGCTCCGGCCACCGCTTCGGCGGGATCGGTGAGAATTGTGACGCTGCCGCCCGTCTGGGCCGCAATGCGCTCGGCATCGGCGACGATGTCTGCGCGAGGGTGATAGCCCTCGGGCCCGGCAATGCGAATATGCATACCCGCGGTCGCGAAGCCGAGCAGGTACGAGTGCCCCATGTTGTTCGCGGCATCTCCGACATATGTGGCGGTGAGACCGGCGAGCTCTCCGCGCTGCTCCCGTATCGTCTGCAGATCGGCGAGAATCTGGCACGGGTGGAAATCGTCGGAGAGCGAGTTGATGACGGGCACGGTCGCGTGCGCGGCCATCTCTTCGAGCCCGGCGTGGGCGAAAGTGCGCCACACGATCATCGACACCATGCGCGACAGCACCTTCGAGGTGTCGGCCACCGTCTCTTTGACCCCGAGCTGCGCCTCACCGGGGTTCACAATGATCGGCGCACCGCCGAGCTCAGAGATACCCGCGGCAAAGCTGAAGCGCGTGCGCGTCGACGTCTTGTCGAAGAACACGGCCACCGACTGCGGCCCCTCGAGCGGTCGCTCCGAGAACGGCTCTCGCTTCAGTCGAGCGGCGAGGTTGAGCACCTCGAGCTGCTCGGCCGGGCTGAGATCATCGTCGCGGAGAAAATGTCGGGTCACCCGCACCAGTCTAGACGCGGCAGAGGCGGCGGTTCGACCGCCTGAGTCGCGTGCGATCAGACGCGCGGTTGCACCGATCGCCGCACTGCTGTCAGGCTTGCAGCACCGTCCGTTCGACTGCCACTCCAGGGAGCCACATGTCTACGAAGATCTTCGACACGATCGCCATCCTCTTCTGCATCGTCTTCGTCGGCACCGCCGTCGCGATGCTCGCCCTGGTCGCCGTCACCGCGATCACCGGTCAATCACCGATCGATTTCAGCGGTCACTCGTCGCTCAGCGTCGAATAGCAGCACCGCGCACGCGCATGGACGCACCTCTGCAGTCGTTCGACCTCCTGGCGCAGCCGGGCGGGCTTGAGGCGTTCGCGCGCGCCAACGGATTCGCCTACGCTGCCACCGCCGCACCGCCTGCTCTCGGCGACGGCCTCTGGGAACAGGCGACGAGCGGCGTGGTTCGGGATCGCATCAGCGGTACCGACTGGGAGCTCGGGCGCATCACCGGCGGGAGTCGATCCGCCACCTCGGTCGAGCAGCGCGGTGGGTTCACCGTCACGAAGACCGTGTCGGTGTCGACGCCCGAGCGCAGCCGCAATATCGGCTACTTCGCGATGACGCTGCCACGTCGCCTGCCGCAGATGGTGCTCGATGCCCGGAGCAATGATCGGGGCCCGTTCTCAAGCTTGATGCACCGACCGAGCGAACATCAGGCGCTGTCGCTCGAGGGCGACTTCGACCGGTACTTCCGACTGTATGCTCCGGCCGGCTATGAGCGAGACGCACTCTTCGTCTTCACGCCCGATGTCATGGCACTGCTCATCGACGAGACCGGCGACCTCGACGTCGAGATTCGCGACAACCGCCTGTTCGTCTACGCACCCCAGGGGTTCGACCTCAATGACGCGCGGGTGTGGCAACGGCTCGCCCGCATCCGCGCGGTACTCGCAGCCCAGGTGAGCCGCCAAACCGCGCGCTACGTCGATGAGCAGCTTCCGGGCCTCGCGTTCGACGCCGATACCGTCGGGGCCGATGGCCGCCGTCTCAAACGCCGCCTGCCGATGTGGGTCTGGCTCGCGATCGGCATCCCCGTCGGGGTGCTGGCCATTCTCGGCACCGTCGCCGCGATCGTGGTCACCGCGGTGCTGCCGCGCTGAGGCCACCGCCACCCAGAGTTCTCGATCACCCCATCGCAGTACCGACCTCAAGGAGTTCTCATGCGAGTCGCAGCAGCCTTCCTCGCCGACGCGGCCAACGTGCGCGAGGGCACGCTCGGGGTGCTCTCCGGGTTCATCAACACAATCAATCGCGACGAGTATCCGGCGAACCTCGGAGCCACCCTCGTCGTCGTCGTGGAGTACGACGAGAACGAGGCGCGGCGCGGCGACCCCGAACGCACCTTCCGCGCCCGGTGCGAGCCCACCGTCGGCGGCGGCGAGATCTTCAACCTCGAGGGCACCTTCAGCCTGGGTGGCGGCAATGACAGCTTCGGGTACATCCCGATGGTGTTCCCGCTCAACGACGCCCAGGTACCCTCGCCCGGGAGCTATCGCATCGTGTTCGAGGGCAGCGGCTTGGAGCGAGTCGACGTGCGTTTCTACGCCAATGCCACCACGTTGCCGTCGTTCGACGACGAGTAGCGCCGCTGGTGTCGCGCAGACGCTGCGGCGCTGCGCGACGGCATATGGAAGAATCTCCCGTGTGAATCCCCTCCCCCGTCTCATCGCTTTCGACCTCGACGACACCCTCGCGCCCTCCAAATCGGCGCTTGACCCTCGCATGCTCGCGGTCTTCACCCGGCTACTCGAACGCACCACGGTCGCGGTGATCTCGGGGGGCAACTTCGAGCAGTTCGAGGCCCAACTCGTATCGCAACTCGACGCGGCCGGCGACATCGACGAGGCGACACTGGAACGTCTGCACCTGCTGCCGACCTGCGGCACCCGGTACGAACGGCGTGAAGGCGGCGCCTGGGTGACGGTGTATCGCGAGCAGCTCACTCCGGCGGAGCGCGACGGCGCACTGCTCGCCCTGCGCGAGGAGGCCGAGCGATTGGGGCTCTGGGAGGCGGAGCCCTGGGGCGACATCCTGGAGGACCGCGGATCGCAGGTGACCTTCTCCGCACTGGGCCAGCGCGCGCCGGTCGACGCGAAGCACGCGTGGGACCCCGACGGGTCGAAGAAGAATACGCTGCGCGCCGCGGTCGCTGCGCGACTGCCTGAACTCGAGGTGCGCAGCGGCGGATCGACATCGGTCGACATCACGCGGCGCGGCATCGATAAGGCGTACGGCATGCGCAAGCTCGTGGAGCACACGGGTATCGCGCTCGACGAGATGCTGTTCGTCGGCGACCGCCTCGACCCCGACGGCAATGACTACCCGGTGCTCGCACTCGGGGTGCGCTGCCACGCGGTGCGCGGGTGGGAGGACACTGCGGCGTACCTTGAGGAGCTGCTGGCGAAGTAATCGCTGGGACGACACGAGAACGGGGCCGGATCGCGCACTCCCCAGTGGGAAGCGGGATCCGGCCCCGTTCTCGTGTGAGCGCCGCGCGGGCGCCGGACGGGCTACGCCTCGATGGAAGCCGCGGGAGCTTCAGCCGCCTCGGCGGCGGGGCGCAGACCAAGCACCTCTGCAGTGTGCGCAAGCGATGCTGCGGCGAGCTCGGCGTCGCCGTTGATACCGCCGGTCGCGAGGGCGGGCACGTGCTTCGTGAACTGCGCCTCCCAGGAGTTCGCGAACTGCTCGGGGAAGCACTTGCGCAGCACACCGAGCATCGCGAACACGGCGGTGGAGGCGCCGGGCGAGGCTCCGAGCAGACCCGAGATCGTGCCCTCGCCGCCGGTGATGACCTCGGTACCGAACTGCAGGATGCCACCCTTCTTCGGGTCATTCTTCATGACCTGAACGCGCTGACCCGCCTCAATCATCTCCCAGTCTTCAGTGCGCGCGGTGGGCATGTACTCGCGCAGAGTCTGCATCTGCTGCTCACGGCTCGCGAGGAGTTCGCCGAGCAGGTACTTTTCGAGGGAGAATTCGGTGAGGCCGACCTTGATCATGGGGCCGAGGTTGTGCGCACGGATAGAGCCGGGCAGGTCCCACCAGGAGCCCTTCTTGAGGAAGTTCGGGCTGAAGCCCGCATACGGCCCGAAGAGCAGGCTTTCTTGGCCATCGACCACGCGGGTATCGAGGTGCGGCACCGACATGGGCGGTGCACCGACCGCGGCCTTGCCGTAGACCTTCGCCTTGTGCGCGCGGACGATCTCGGGGTTGCTGGTCTTCAAGAACTTGCCGCTGATCGGGAAGCCGCCGAAGCCCTTGATCTCGGGGATGCCCGACGACTGCAGCAGTGAGAGCGCGCCACCGCCTGCGCCGACGAAGACGAACTTCGCATTGACGACGGTGGTGGAGTACCCCGAGCGGTTGCGCACAAAGACGTCCCAGGTGCCGTCGGCACGACGACGCAGCTTGCGCACCTGCGCGCCGAGGTGCAGCTTGGCGCCCTCACCGACGAGGTGGTCGACGAGCTGACGGGTAACCGAACCGAAATCGACATCGGTGCCGCTCTCCGAGCGGGTGGCGGCGAAGACCTCGTCTTTCGCGCGACGATCGACGAGCAGGGGCGCCCATTCGGCGATCTGCTCGGGATCTTCACTGAACTGCATGTCCGAGAACAACGGCTCAGTGCGCAGCAGCTCCCAGCGACGACGCAAGTACTCGACGTTCTCGGCGCCGCGCACGAACGTCATGTGCGGGGTGGCGTTGATGAACGTGGAGGGTTCGCCCAGCACGCCCTGTTCGACAAGCGCCGACCACCACTGTCGCGAGAGCTGGAACTGCTCGTTGATATCGATGGCCTTGGCCGACGACAGGCTGCCGTCGGCACCCTCGGGCATGTAGTTCAGCTCGCAGAGTGCGGCGTGCCCGGTGCCCGCATTGTTCCAGGCGTTGCTGCTCTCCGTCGCGACCTCGGTGCGGGATTCGAAGATCTCGATGGACCAATCGGGCTGGACCTGCTTGATGAGGGTACCCAGCGTGGCGCTCATTACGCCGCCACCGATGAGGACGACGTCTACCGTGTTGTTGCTCACGGTCTGCAAGTCTAGCCCCGCTCGCAGAGCACTAGAACCCTGCGTCTCGCTTGGCACGGTCCAGAGTCTGAGCGCCCGCATCGACAATCCGTACGTAGCCTAGGCGCGCGGCCTCAGTGGCCCGCTGCGGCCCCGCAACAACTGGCCGAATCTCACCGGCCAGACTGATTTCGCCAAAGGCTGCCAGGTCGTGCGGCAGCGGTTGATCGGCGATGGCCGACAGCACGGCCAGGGCGATCGCCAGGTCGGCCGCGGGCTCCGACAGTTTCACCCCGCCGACCGTCGATACATACACGTCTTGGTCGTGCACTCGGGCGCCGAATCGACGCTCGAGCACGGCCAGAATCATGGCGACGCGCGACGGGTCGACGCCGCTCGTCACGCGTCGCGGGTTGGGGGTCGCGCTCTTGGCCACGAGCGCCTGCACCTCGACGGGCAGCGCACGGCGCCCCTCCATCGCCACTGTGGCGCAGGTGCCGCTGACGGGCGCGCTCGTTCGACTCAGGAACAGGCCGCTCGGGTCGGGCACCTCTGAGATGCCGCGATCTGTCATCTCGAAGCACCCGACCTCGTCGGTCGGCCCGAATCGGTTTTTCAAGGTGCGCAGAAAACGCAGCGACGTCTGACGGTCGCCCTCAAAATGGCACACCACGTCGACCAGGTGTTCGAGGAGCCGCGGGCCGGCGACCGAACCGTCTTTGGTGACGTGACCCACCAGGATCACCGGGGTGCCGCGCCCCTTCGCCGCCCGAATCAGTGCCGCAGCGACCTCTCGCACCTGGGCCGGCCCGCCGGCCCCGCCGTCGACCTGGTCACTCGCCAGCGTCTGCACCGAGTCGACGATGACCAGCTCGGGATCGACCGACTCGATGTGCCCGAGCACCGTCGCGAGATCGGTCTCACTGGCGAGGTAGAGCGTGTCGTGCAAGGCCCCGGTGCGCTCGGCCCGCATGCGGATCTGGCCGGTCGACTCTTCTCCGCTCGCATACAGCACCCGCGCTCCCGTCGACGCGGCCCGCGCCGCTGCGTCGAGCAGCAGCGTCGATTTGCCCACGCCCGGCTCACCCGAGAACAAGATCGCCGCCCCCGGCACGACCCCGCCGCCGAGCACCCGGTCGAGCTCCCCGATGCCCGTCTGATGGTGACGCACCGCGTCGCCCGAGAGCTCGGTGATGGGTCGGGCCTCGTGACCGGCGGCGGGCGCGACCGCCTTCGTGGTGCGCGCCAGGGAGGCACCGGCGCGGGCCGGCTCTGCAACCGTGCCCCACTGCTGGCATTCGCCGCAGCGACCGACCCATTTCGCCGTCTGCCACCCGCACTCGGTGCAGACATACGTGCCGCTTGATTTTGCCATGCTGCGAGCCTACTGGCGGCCTCCGACATCGGTGAGCGCGGGCGATGTCGGCGTGCGGCGCTACGGTGAGAGCGTGCCCGATTCCCCCGAACAACGCCCTCGACGGGCAGCCTCCGCGACACCGCCGCGATGGTGCGTCGTCGGTCGGGCGCGCGACGGCTGGGAGATCACCGCGGTGAGCGCCGACGGCGCCCCTGCCGCCACGACGCGAGTCGACGAGGCTGCGCTTGCGGCGACGGTCGCAGAAGTCGAGGCCGACCACGCGCCCCGCTGGGTCTGGTTCGATACGGCGCACGTGTATACGGCGCTGCTCGCCGCGGGCGTGCGCGTGGGGCGGTGCCACGATCTCAGACTGGTGCACCAAATCCTGCGGCACGCCGCATCGGTCGGCGCGGCAACTGCGAATTCCCGAGCGGCGGCTCGAGAACTCCGGGGCGCAGAGGCCTGGAACGTGCCGCCCGAGGCCCTCCCCGCGCCCCTCGCGGAGACCCCCGAGGCTCCGACGCTCTTCGACGTCGCGGTGCCGGTCGCGAGGGCGCCGCGTGGGGTACCGCAGTCGATCGAGGCAGCCCTCACCGAGTTCGCCCGGCAGCGCGCCGCGCTCGCCGAGAGCACCGCGGGTGCCGGTCTCGCGCGCCTCATCGCCGCCGAATCGGCCGGCGCACTGGTCGCCGCCGAACTGACTGCGGCGGGGTTGCCCTGGGACGTCGCCGAACACGATCGCATCTTGAGCGCAGCGCTCGGCCCCCGACCGTTACCGGGCAGCAAACCCGCACGCATGCTGCAGGTCGGCGAGGAGGTGCGTCAGGCACTCGGCGCTCCAGATGCTCCGCTCGACTCACCGCCCCGGCTCCTCAAAGTGCTCCGCGCAGCCGGCATCGAAGTCGACTCGACGTCGCGCTGGGAGCTCGCCGAGCACGAGCACCCCGCGATCGCTCCCCTGCTCGCCTACAAGAAACTCGCCCGGCTGCTGACGGCGAACGGATGGGTCTGGCTCGACGAATGGGTGAACGACGGGCGCTATCGACCGATCTACATTCCGGGCGGTGTGGTCACCGGCAGGTGGGCGTCGAGCGGCGGCGGCGCCCTGCAGATCCCCCGCCAGCTGCGCCCGGCGATACGCGCGGACCCGGGCTGGGTGCTGGTCTCCGCCGACGTCGCACAGCTTGAACCGCGTGTGCTCGCCGCAATGGCCGGCGACCGCGCGATGGCCTCCGCGGGCGCCGGGAAAGACCTCTACGCCGGCATCGTCGAGAGCGGTGCCGTCGCGACACGCGAAGAGGCCAAGTATGCCGTGCTTGGCGCCATGTACGGCGCCACTACTGGCGAGAGCGGGCGGCTCGTGCCGAGGCTGCGCCGGGCCTACCCCGCCGCGATGCGACTCGTCGACGATGCCGCCGCCCGCGGCGAGGCCGGCGGCACGGTCTCGACCTGGCTCGGCCGCAGCTCGCATGCCCCGGGCGACGACTGGAACGCCGTGCAGTCGGCCGCGAGTCTGCCCGGGGCGACCCCGCGCGACGAGTCGTTGGCGCGGCGTCTCGCGCGAGAACGCGGCAGATTCACCCGCAACTTCGTGGTGCAGGGAACCGCCGCCGAGTGGGCGCTGTGCTGGCTCGCCGAACTGCGCGCGCGACTCGCCACGTTCGAGGCGGTGCCCCTCGCCCAGGCGGCTCGTGCCTCGGGGCCGGTGTTCTCACGACGAGCGCACCTCGCATTCTTCCTCCACGACGAAGTGATCGTGCACGCCCCCGCCGACCAGGCAGACCTGGTCTCTGCAGCCATCACGGAGTCGGCCCACGCGGCGGGCCGACTCCTGTTCGGCGAGACCCCGGTCGAGTTTCCCCTCGATCTCAGGGCGTCTGAGCGGGCGTCGAAGCACTAGCCTCAGCGGGCGGCTGCGGCCCGGCGCCGGGCGATCCTGCACCGACGCGCGGCGCCGTGCCGCGCTGCTCGGCTTCGAGCCGCTCGGCCTCGTCGCCCGAGATCGCCTCGCCGCGGGCGACGAGACCCGCCTGATCGGAGAGCGGGATCTGCTTGAGCACGAGCGACAGGATCAATGCCACAGCGATGAACGGAATCAAGTACCAGAACACCGGTGCGAGCGCGTCGGCGTAGGCGGTGACGATTCCGCTGCGCACGTCTTCAGGCAGCGCATTCAGTGTCGCCGGGTCGATCGTGGAGGTCGCGGTCGCCGCGTCGGCGGCACTCGCGCCGGCCTTCGTGAACACGTCGGTGAGGTTCTCGGCGAGGCGCGTTGTGAAGATCGTGCCGAACACGGCGGTGCCGAGCGAGGCGCCCACCTCGCGGAAGTAGTTGTTGGTGCTCGTCGCGGTGCCGATCTGTGCGGCCGGCACCGCGTTCTGCACGACGAGCACGACCACCTGCATGATGAGGCCGAGGCCGGCGCCGAAGAAGAACAGGTAGACGCAGATGAGCCAGATCGGTGTCGTGGCGGCGAGCGTCGTCATCGCGGTCATCGCGATACCGGTAACGATCGTGCCGATGATCGGGTAGATCTTGTACGAGCCCGTCTTCGAGATGGCGATGCCCGACGCGATCGAGGTGCCCATGAGCCCGACCATCATTGGAATCATCAGCAGCCCCGATGCGGCCGCCGACGTGCCCGACGACATCTGCAGGAAGGTCGGCACGAACCCGATCGCGGCGAACATGCCGACGCCGAGCACGAGCCCGATCGCGGTCGCGTTGACGAAGATCGGGTTGCGGAAGAGTCCGAGCGGAATGATCGGATCCTTCGCACGAGCTTCGGTGAAGATGAAGGCCGCGGCCGAGACGACGAGACCTGCGCCCCACGCCCATGTGGCCGGCGAGCTCCATCCATAGGCTTTGTCGCCGCCGAAGTCGGTGAAGAAGATGAGGCAGGTGGTCGCGATCGAGAGGAAGATGACGCCGAAGATGTCGATGGGCATCGTCGCCTTCTTCGTCGGAAGTTTGAGCGCCACGAGACCGATGATGAACGCCGCGATGCCCACCGGGATGTTGATGTAGAACGCCCACTGCCAGGTCAGATGGTCGACGAAGTAGCCGCCGAGCAGCGGCCCGGCAACCGCCGAGAGTCCGAAGACGGCGCCCAGCGGGCCCATGTACTTGCCGCGTTCATTGGCGGGCACGATGTCGGCGATGATGGCCTGCGAAAGGATCATCAGTCCGCCGCCGCCGAGACCCTGCATGGCGCGGAACACGACGAAGCCCCAGAAGTCGGTCGCGAACGCGCAGCCGACCGATGCGAGCGTGAACAGCGCGATCGCGAGCAGGAACAGCCATCGCCGCCCGAGCACATCGCCGAACTTGCCGTAGATCGGCATCACGATCGTCGTGGCGAGCAGATATGCCGTGGTGATCCACACCTGGTGCTCGACGCCGCCGAGCTCGCCGACGATGGTCGGCATCGCGGTGGAGACGATGGTCTGGTCGAGGCTGGAGAGCAGCATGCCGGCGATGAGGGCGCCGAAGATGATCCAGATTCGGCGCTGCGTCAGCAGGAATGGGGCGGGAGGTGCGGTGGGTGCGGTGGGTGCGGTCATGGTTCCACTTCCGGGAAGAGCGGGTGAGGGGTCGTCTGGTGCGGCCCGCAATCGGGCCGGGTGCGTCAGCGCAGCAGCGAGCGGGCGACCTCGACGCGCTCGCGCAGCATCCGCGTGTAGGTGTCGATGCCGATCTTGCCGTGCTCGGGGAGGTGCTCATGCGCCGTGAAGTATTCTTCGGCGACGATGCGGTTCATGGCGCCCAGAAGATGCACCAGCGTCGAGGCTCGCGGGTCACCCGCGTCGAGCCCTTCGCGCTGCTCGATCAGGCCGATATCGATGAGCTCGCTCTCGCGCAGGTGCTCCAGCACTCGGCGGTGCAGTCGCGGCTCGCGGTCGAGCGCCGCGAACAGGGCTTTAGCGTCATCCATCGTGAGGTCGAGGTGTTCCCATCGCGCACGGAAGAGCTCGATGAGGTCGTCGACCACCGAGGTTGTCAGCCCGGATGCCCCGCGCGGCGCGTCAACGGCCCCGGCGATGAACTGCCTGCGCAGGCGCGCGTCGTCGCGCTCGACGGGCACGCCGAGCACGGCGTCTTCTTTCGAGGCGAAGTAGTTGAAGAACGTGCGCCGCGAGACCCCTGCGGCTTCGCACAGCTCCTCGACGGTGAATCCGCCGATGCCCCGGTCGGCCGTCCAGAGCCGCGCGTGCGAGGTAAGGGCGCGGGCGGTCAGCAGGCGGCGCTGCTCGCGCGGGCTTTTTGCACTATCGGTCATAGAATGGATTTTTGCACTCTCATGCTGAAAGTGCACTGAAAAGGGCGCAGGATCCACTGGCCCGTGGATCCTGCGCCCTCATGAGGCGTTTGCGTCAGCGCGCCGAAACAGCGCCCGCTGCGACCTCGGGAGCGACTTCAGTGCCGGTGCCGACCGGCTCCTCACCGCTCGCAGGGCGACCCATGTGCGCCTTCCACCGCCGCGACACCGAGGTGCTGAGCCGCTCCCAGCTGCGGTCGCGAATGAAGATCGAGTCGATCGCGATCATCGTGAGCGAGAACCACGGCAGGCCCATGAGCACACCGATCATGACGTGGAAGCTCAGGATGCCGAAGAGGGCGAACAGCCGCGTCGGCCGCGAGAGCAGCATCAGCAAGAAGGTGATCTGGAGCACAATCGACCCCCACGTGCCGATCGCGACCGCCGGCCCCCACGCCGTGATGAGGTCGCTCAGAATCGGCCACGTACCGAACCGCATGGTGTGCAGCGGGTTGTACACCGCATACCCCTCAGCCCACGGCGAACCCTGCGCCTTGTACAGGCCGCCAGAGGCGTAGACGAACGCCACCTGAGCGGTGAGCGCGACGAGCGCGAGGTTGTGCAGCACCGTACCGAGATGGTTGCCCGAGGTGCCGACGGGGAACCACTCCCCCTTCGCCCGGCGACGCGCATCGAGCGACCATCGAGCCGCCGGATCCGCGAAGAACATGAGCACGAGCGCGATGCGGAACATGTTGTCGCCCTGGTCGCCCACCATGTCATTCATCTCGATGAACCCGACCCACAGCACGAAGAACACGGGCAGCACAATGCGGAAGCGCCACCCGAGCACAAACAGCACGGCCAGGGCCATGAGCAACAGGTACAGCAGGGTGAACGCGACATCGTTGCCGGCAACCGCGTGGAACGCGCTGAAGATCCAGATCTTCGGGAAGTCGCTCACCGGTTCGGCGAGTTCACCATTCCATGCCGACCCCGAACCGAACGTGTAAAGCCGCGTCGCGAAGTTGGTCGCGAGCAGTCCGAACGCCGTCAGGCCGAACACGATGCGGGTGACCGCCAAGCCGTAGAGCGACTTCTTCCCGGTGAAGAGCCAGCGCTCGACGAAATCGATGGCGCGCCCGATCGTGCCGGTCGCCGCTGACCACGCCGCAGCGATCAGGCTCCCGATGAACGCCCCGAACTGACCGACCGGGGTCGTAGGCTGCTCGCTCATTCTGAGATCCTCTCGAACTGGCGGCGGAAGACATCGGCGAAGTTGCCGGAATTCTGGCCCTCCTCGACGACGAGTGCGCGCCACCCCGGCAGCACCACCGTTGGCTCAGGGCGCTGCGCCTGCGGGTTGTGACGCTCGGCGAACGGAATGATGTTCTGGCGGCTCACGCGATACTGCACTTCGACGACCTCATCGCCCCAGACGGCCTCCGCAACCTGGGTCGCGTACGCGGTCGAGCGGTGCTCCTGATGCAAGAACTCTTCGACGTTCTGGGCGTTCTTATCGGCCTGCGTCGTATCGGTGGCATTCTTCGCGTCGTTCTCGAGCGCGGCGCGCAGTCCGACCTCCCACTCCGCCGCGGTGAAGTCACCCGCGGCGATGGTGCGCTGCGTGTCGGTCAACGCGTCGTACGCCTTCTTGAAGTTCGAGGCGACCTCGGTCGACTGAATGCCGGCCCGGGGTGGCGTCAGGTTGTACCGGATCATCGAGAGCTCGACATCGGTCGCGCTCACCCATCCGGTTTCCGAGCGCGACCCGGCGTCGTCCTCGAGCACCGCGCGCACGTTGAAGTGGAAGTCCCCGTTCACCGGTTCGGGGGCGAAGACGCTCCATGACTGGCCGAACATCGGCAGCATGTACGAACTCAGCGCGTTCCCGGGAACGATCTCGCGCGCGTTCGCCGAGAACGGCGCGATCCAGAGGAACGAGGCGAGGATGTGCCACCCGGCGAACAGCACCGCGACGAACGCGACGAGACGCACCCACAGCTTGGGGCTTGCCTGCCGCGGCGCGGGCGCCTGTGGGCCGGCGCGATCCGCCCCCGCGTTCGGGGCACCCGACGACGAATCGTCATGCCCGTTCGATTTCGATGGGGACGCTGTTGATGTCACACCTGCTCCTGTCTCCATGAGGGAGTTGTTGTGAATGTAGCAGTTGGGCGAACACTCAGGGAGGTAGCGCGTCGGCGCGGTGCGCCACGAATGGTTACCGGCAAAGCTCCACGCGAAAACAGGTGTGCGGCCGGGATCGCTCCCGGCCGCACAACCTCCCCCTTACCCCTTAGTCGCGACGCAGCGCGTGGCGCCGTCGCATCGCGAGTGTGAGACCCGCCCCGGCGAGCAGCAGGACGATGCCTGCCGCGCCGAGCCCGATCAGACTCTCACCACCCGTATTCACCAGGTGCTTGGCACCGCCCGACGCGTTGCCCGAGGCGTTCGCCGAAGCGGTTGCCTGGGCCGCCGACGTCGCTGCGGCCGTGGCTGTGGCGTTCGACGCCGCCGAGCCGCGTGCGTTCGAGGCCGAGGCCGCGCTCGCATCCGCGCTCGCCGTTGCCGCAGCCGCAGCCGCCGCGTTGGTGTTCGCCGATGCGTCTGCCGACGCCGTCGCGGTCGCCGCTGCCGAAGCCGCTGCGTTCGCGCTGACATCCGCCGCAGCGGAGGCCTGACTGGTGCTGTCGGCATTCGCCGCAGCCTGCGCCGCAGCCGTCGCGTCCGCGGTCGCCGCGGCGGAAGCCGAGGCCGATGCGTTCGCGTTGACGTCCGCAGTCGCATCCGCTGTGGCGTCGACCGTGTTCGGGTTCGCACCCGCGCTGGCGCTGGCACTGGCATCCGTCGAGGACGTGGCCTCGGCTGCCGACTCGGCTGCCGCGTCGGATGCGGCGGTCGCGTCAGGATCCGCTGCGGCCGAAGCCGCCGC
>NZ_JHBX01000112.1:0-63177 GCF_001273855.1 Leucobacter japonicus
GTGCATACGCAGACTCCGACGTTTGCGGGTACCGGTGATGAGGGTGACACGGTCGAGCTTCGTGATGCGTCTGGTGCGGTGATCTGCTCGATTGAGATTCCGGCTGGTGGGGTGTGGAGTTGCACGCCCACGAATCCGCTTCCTGAGGGTGAGAACACGATCACTCCGGTGACGGTTGATGAGGCTGGGAACGAGACGGAGGGTACTCCGGTCACGATTGATGTTGATGTGACGCCTCCGGCGGCTCCGGTTGTGACGTCTCCTGCGGATGGTGATGCGGTGAATACGCAGACTCCGACGTTTGAAGGCACCGCGGAGCCAGGCTCCACCGTTGAGATCCGTGATGACACGGGTACCGTGGTGTGCTCGGTGACCGTCCCCACGAGTGGCGACTGGTCGTGCATCCTGCCGGCCGATCTACCTGAAGGAACACACACGTTCACTCCGGTCACGATCGACCCCGCGGGGAACGAAACTGAGGGCAGCCCGATCACGATCATCATCGATGTAACGCCCCCGGCTGAGCCCGGCGACGTTACCTGTACGGTCGCAGCCGACGGCACTGTCACCTGTGCGGGCACAGGCACCCCCGGAGACACCGTGGTTGTGCGTGACAAGAATGGCGACACGGTGTGCGAGGTTGAGGTGCCGGTATCGGGTCAGTGGGAGTGCGTCACCGACGCACCGATCGCTCCCGAAGATTTCCCGATCGCTGTCGTCATTCGTGACGGTGCAGGTAACGAATCTACGCCGATCGCAACCCCTGCGTACCCGGTGATCTCGTCGCCAGGCGCTGGTACCCCGATCAACGATCCGACCCCGACCTTTACCGGGGCGGCGGGGCCGGGCGACACGGTCGAGCTGCGACTGCCCGACGGCACCGTGCTCTGCACGACCTCGGCTGACGCCTTGGGTGCGTGGTCCTGCACGCCTACGACCGCGCTCCCTGAAGGCAGCACTGAAGTCGTTCCAGTAGCGATTGATGCGAGCGGCAGCGAACTGGCTGGTGCTCCCTACGAGATCGTGATCGACACCACACCCCCCGCGCCGCTGGACCCCAGCGATGTCATCTGTGTGGAAAACGCTGACGGCACTGTCACCTGCACAGGCACCGGCACCCCAGGAGATACTGTCGTCATCAGTGACGGTGACGGGAACCCGGTCTGCAGTGTCACGATCGGAGACACGGGGGCATGGGAATGCACCTCAACGGGGCCCGTTACCGGGCCGCTCACGATCATCGTGCGCGATCCTGCGGGCAATGAATCGACCCCGATCACTGTCGAGATCGATCCGTTCGATAGCGGCGCCACTGGCAACGCGAATGCCGGAGCGAATGCAAACGGGTCAAGCAACGGCGGCACCGCGAACGGAACGAGCACGGCCAACGGCAACGGTGGCGGCAAGCTCGTGAACACCGGTGGAAGCGACCTGACCGCGATGACGCTCACGGCGCTCGCGCTACTGGTCGCCGGTGGTGCACTCACCATCGCGATGAACCGACGCAGACAGCGGTAAGCGCACACACAAAGGGTGTGGGGCCACGGGAAAACTCCGTGGCCCCACACCCTTTGTGAATGCCGCAGTGCACGCATCGCCGCATGATCAGCGAACGGCATGACGGTCGCTGCACGCGGTTCATAAACGATCGTTTGTGGGAAGTCGAATCGGACTCGGGGTCGAGAAAGTGAGCTCGCGGAATTCCGCGGAATGAATCTTCCCAAAATCCCTCCCGAAACCATTTGGCCCGAAGCTCCCTTGAAGTGATTTTGGGGAAATCTGGTGGAATTGGGGTACCCGTTCACCCGCGAGAGGATCTGCTTATGGCATCTCGAGTCTCAGCTGCAGCCGCAGAAGCCCAGCGTCGACGTCGTGTCGATGAAGCGATCCACAGCGGAGAGATGGAAGGGCTGACGGTCGACGCTGACACTCAGCGCGATGCGGGGGAGTACATCGACGGGAAGATCGACTCGGGTGAGTTGGTCGCCCGGGCTCGAGCTCGCTATGGCCTCGCTTGACTTCGTAGACCCGTATCTCTGGATCTCGCCACGGGGTTTCTGAGGCACCCCACGCCCGCAGACACCGGGTCGGAACTCGCTTATCGAACGAGCAGCAGATTCCGCCGCAGGGGAGCTGTTGTCGGAGGGATCACTGCGCGGCCTCGAGGACGAGGCAGGTGTGACCCGGATCGCAGCAGAGCGTTGAGGCTCTGCCCCGCGCGAGAGCATGTTCCGTGGCATCGAGTCGCCGTTCGACACCACCACACCAATGGGGCGTGCCGCGGTGATGACACAGGAACGTATCGACGCGGCGATCGCCATGGGCGAGAACAAGAAGAGGATCGTACACATTGCGGGAGCGCTTGGCGTCGGGAAATCATCGGTTGCTAGGGCGTTGGCAAAGTCGGACGCGGAGAACGCTGCAACTGAGAGTGAGGTCGTTGCGCGCACTCGAGTGCGCTATCGGACGACTCGGCAAAGCGCAGTCGGGGCCGGCCCGTCATGAGGGTCGACAGAACAGCGTATGGGGCCTAGGCCTGCGTCGTGATCGTCGCTCATTCGTTCAGCAAGGAGCGCGCTCCGAATCCATGCTCATGGATTATTGGCGACGGGTCTGATCCTTTTCACCCCGACACCGACAATCCAGCCTGCTTAGAGGTCGAAGCGGGAGAGCCGTTCTTCGTGACCTGCTTCATCAACGACGAGAAGCTTGCCGTCATCCAACAGCCGGAATTCGGCTACATCCGCAGTTTCGACCGTCCACTCCGAAGGGCAGCCGCCGATGCCAGGGATTGATTCCACTGTGGGAACTATTTTCCCGCCGTGTTCGGCCCATGTGCCGCTTCCCGGGCACAGGCCCGCGAAGCTGAAGGAGCCGTTGTGTACGAATAATCTGACGACGTCTACCGAGTCCGATTCCCACGAGCCGACGATCGTATCCGCGCTCGCTGCCGCAGATTGAGCAGAGCCTGCCGAGGAGACACTGTTCTCGGCTACACATGACGTGAGAAGCAGAGATGCTGCGAGGCACAGCATTGCCGGACCGTGGAATCTACGAATCATGTGAGTCACACATTTGCTACTGGAGGTTGATTGCTGCCTATGCTCCCGCACCGAAGGGGTCGACATCGCATCATGCGGATGCTCCCGAGTCCGACTTCCAAGACGGCGGCGCCCAATCGGTGCCAGAACCGGGGAGAAGATGCATGTCTTCGCAAGCGAGCTCCGCAGCGATTGCGTCACCGTCAACGATCGCCTGATGCATGTGCTCCCAACCGTGTGTGAGCATGTCCCAATTGGGCTCGCGCTGGTCGACGGTGATGCTGTACTTGAAGCTGAGCGACGTGACGGCCCAGTCGGCGACCAGTTTCAGGGTCGGGTTCTGGCACCGCTCAATCATGAGCCGGTAGTACTCGATCGTCGTGTCCATGTGCGTGCGTGCGTCGCCCGCAGCGATTGCTGCTTTCGCGCGTTCCACGATCTCGAAGATCTGAGCTCGAGTGAGGTCGTCGAGCTCCGGCACGATCGAACGCAGAACGCCGCCGAAGACGGTGCCCACGGTCTGGATTGCGTAGATCACGTCTTGCGGGGTCGGGTCGACCACGCGGGTGTGTGTCTGCGCGGCGATCTCGACAAAGCCTTCGACCTGCAGGGCAATGATCGCCTCGCGGATCGGGGTGCGGGAGATCCCGAGCCAGTTCTGCAGGCTCGAGTCATCGAGTTGCTCGCCGGGCGCGAGGGTGCCGTCGAGTATCGCGGCGCGGATCAGATCGTGCGCTTCGTCGCGGAGGAGTCGACGGGCGATCTTGGGCTTGGATGCATTGGGAATGGGCACATCCATCACTCTACGGTGCCAGCGGCGTCTGCGTCTGGAGAGCTCTGGCATCAATGTGGGCCGATACGTCCCCCTCGCAAAGGGCACGAAGCGAAAGAAAACGGGCCCCGTTTCACGAAGAAACTGAGGCCGTATCTGGTGGATCTGAGGGGAATCGAACCCCTGACCTTCTCATTGCGAACGAGACGCGCTACCAACTGCGCCACAGACCCTAACAGCGCTTCACTCTATCAGTCGTGCTGAGGCGAAGTGAAATCGCGGTGCCCTGTGCGGCCCTACACTGACTGGGTGGCTCCTGCGATCTGGCTCTCCCTGCTCACGGCATCGGTGGTCATCAGTTTGACGCCGGGAGCCGGCGCGATCAACACGATGTCGAACTCGATGACCTTCGGTTGGCGTCGATCGATCTGGGGTATCGCGGGGCAGCAGCTCGCTCTGCTGGTGCATCTCGTGATTGTCGCAGCCGGCGTCGGGGTGCTGGTGGCCGGCAGCCCCGTGCTGTTCAACGTGATTCGTTACGCGGGGGCGGCGTACCTCGTGTACCTGGGTGTCAGGCTCATCCTGACGAAGCCTAGTGAGGTCGTCGACCGCGGCGAAGACGCCGTGGATTCGAGTGGGCACTGGCCCATGCTGCGTCGCGGATTCTGGGTCAACCTGCTGAACCCCAAGGCGATCGTCTTCTTCCTCGCGTTCGTGCCGCAGTTCATCCGGTCGGATCTGCCGCTCGCGCCGCAGTACGCGGTGCTGGCAGCGACCGTGGTGTGTGTTGACATTGCCGTCATGTGGGGGTTCTTCGCAGTTGCGGCGCGCCCATTCCGACGGTACTCGGCGACGATGCGCGGTCAGCGCGTACTCAACACCGTCTTCGGTGCGCTCTTCATCGGCGTCGCTGCGCTGCTGGCTTTCATTCACTGAGCCTTGCGTGCTCGTGTCGCCGGGGCGACAGCGAGGCCGCGCGATCCGCTAAGCTTGATCGGGTTGGCCCCTATAGCTCAGCGGTAGAGCTACGGACTTTTAATCCGCAGGTCGTAGGTTCGATCCCTACTGGGGGCACGAGTACCACACACGAAACGGCCCCGCTCCCGGATGGGAGAGCGGGGCCGTTTTGTCGTGCGGCGGTTCAGTTGCCGAAGACATCCTTCGCGGTGTCTTTGGCCTTCTCGCCGGCGCTCTTGAGATCGCCCTTCGCCTGGTCGAGCTTGCCCTCGGCGACCTTCTCGTCGTCACCGGTCACGTGGCCGATGGCTTCCTTCGCGTTGCCCTTCAGCTTGTCGGCTGCGGCAGAAATCTTGTCTGATGCGCTCAACTGATCCTCCTCGGTGATTGGGGAACATTCTCGGTGCGAGAACACGTTCTACCCTGTCATCGATCGGTTCACAGCCCCAGGGGGTTGCAACCCCGGCGACCGGTCTGCAACGCGACGCTGCACCGGTGCGCGCTGTTCCTTTCAGGATACCGCTCGAGTCCGCGTGCGAGATGTGCGCACGCGCGACATCTGCGGCGTAGACTCGCGTGGTCTGTCACCCCGAACTCGAGAAGAGGCCGATGTCCCGCGATCACCAGCGCCCCGTGCTGCAGCCGAGCTTCACCTTTGACTGGATCATTGGTTCCGATGAACCCGGAGCCGCTCAGCGCCTCGCCCAGGAGACCTCCTGGGCGCTGCTCGATCGCGTGCGCCGCGTCGCCGACCCCGAGGTCGTCGAGCGCGTCGTCGGACTCGCGGCGGGCTCGGGCCTCGACGACATCGCGGAGCTGTGGGCGGGGGAGAGCGCGCACTCGCTCGCGGGCCTGCTCTGGCGCCTGTACCTGCTGCGTCGCGTGGTCGATGCAGATCCTGCCGGATCAGCCGACCTCTTTCGTCGCGGCGCCGCGGTCACCGTCACGATCGACCCCATCGTCGCAGGTGCCGTCGAGCCCGTGACGCCCGACTCGATTTCGCACCTGTGCGACACGATCTTGCGCGGAGTCTTCGCCGGCGATCTCGGGGGAGCGCTCGATCGCGCCGCGAGCTACTGCCGCATCATGTCGCTCGGCGCCGCCGATCTCGCCGACGCGCGCGACGTGCTCGACGACGCGCACGCCGAAGAACTGACGCGCCGCGCTCTGCGCTACTCGACGCTCGCCCACGACTTGCACGGCGGTGCCCGTCGCTGGCGAGACGGCACGCTCTCGTAGCGCCGCAAGCCGCAGCGCACCCCGCTCGCAGTGTTCGCCCTCCGCTGACGCCACGCCGATCCGGCCCAGAGCCCGTTTGATAAACTGATGCACGCCGGGCCGCAGTAACCCCGGGCTCCAATTTTCGCCGCTTCGAGCGGCCTTCCGCCGAGAGGCGTTTCTGCGGCTCGGTCTTTGCTGCCAGGCGCCACTTGTCACTGCGACGGCTGCCCGCCGCGAACCGGTCGCGATCTCGAAACACGCGCGTTCTAAGCTCGGTGTATGAGATCTCCGCTTCAGCACGCAGACGGCATCAACTTCTCGACGCGCAAGTGGGTGCGCCCCGAAGACATGAACGCGAACGGGTCGCTCTTCGGCGGCAGCCTGCTCAAATGGATCGACGAAGAGGCCGCGATCTACGCCATCATTCAGCTTGGCAACCCGCACGTGGTAACGAAGCTGATCTCGGAGATCAACTTTGAAGCGTCGGCACGCGAGGGCGACCTCATCGAGATGGGGCTCGTCGCCACCGAGTTCGGTCGCACGTCGCTCACGATGCGCGCGGTCGTGCGCAACATGATCACGCGCAAGACGATTCTTTCGATTGAGCGCATCGTGTTCGTGAACATCGGCCCCGACGGCAGCCCGGCGCCCCACGGCTACACCGAAATCACGTACGATCGCGACCGCATGCCGACCGCCGACGAGATGCCGAACCGCGGCGACAACTGAGCGGGGAACGCGAAAGCCCCGGTGTCGCCATCGACTGGCGTGCACCGGGGCTTTCGCGATCCCGAGCTCGGATTTACCCGAAGCGGCCCGAGACGTAATCTTCAGTGGCCTGCACCGACGGGGTCGAGAAGATCGTCGAGGTGTCGTCGAACTCGATGAGCTTGCCCGGCTTGCCGGTGCCCGCGATGTTGAAGAACGCCGTGCGATCGGAGACGCGCGAGGCCTGCTGCATGTTGTGGGTCACGATCACGATCGTGTACTCCTGCTTGAGTTGATCGATGAGATCCTCGATGGCGAGGGTCGAGATCGGGTCGAGCGCCGAGCACGGCTCGTCCATCAGCAGCACGTCGGGCGACACCGCGATCGCGCGTGCGATGCAGAGACGCTGCTGCTGCCCGCCCGAGAGGCCCGAGCCCGGCTTGTCGAGGCGATCCTTCACCTCGTTCCAGAGGTTCGCGCCGATGAGCGACTTCTCGACCAGTGCGTCAGAGTCGCTCTTCGACATGCGGCGGTCGTTGAGGCGCACGCCGGCGAGCACGTTCTCGCGAATCGACATCGTGGGGAACGGATTGGGGCGCTGGAACACCATGCCCACCTGGCGGCGCACGAGCACCGGATCGACGCCCTGCCCGTACAGATCTTCACCGTCGAGCAGCACCTCGCCCTCGACGCGCGCGCCGGGGATGACCTCGTGCATGCGGTTCAGCGTGCGCAGGAAGGTCGACTTGCCGCAGCCCGAGGGGCCGATGAAGGCGGTGACGCTGCGGGGCTCGATGTTGATCGACACCCCTTCGACCGCCAGGAACTTCGAGTAGTAGACGTTGAGGTCGTTGACCTCGATGCGCTTCGACATGGTGATTCTTTCGTTCGGGAGTCGGTGTGGGTCTGCAGGGCCGCGGGTCAGCGGCCGAACTTTGGGGCGAACCAGCGGGCGATGAGGCGGCCGAGCAGGTTGAGTGCCATGACGATGAGGATCAGCACGAGGGCGGCGGCCCAGGCACGGTCGATGAATGCTTCGGCCGGGTTGCCCTGGTTCATGAACTGCGTGTACACGTAGACGGGCAGCGACTGCATGCGGTCGGAGAAGAGGTTGTAGTTCATCGATGCCGTGAACCCGGCGGTGATGAGCAGCGGGGCCGTCTCGCCGATGACGCGTGCGATCGAGAGCATGATGCCGGTGGTGATACCCGCGATCGAGGTGGGCAGCACGACCTTCATGATGGTGCGCCACTTCGGCACGCCCAGCGCGTACGAGGCCTCGCGCAGTTCGTTGGGCACGAGGCGCAGCATCTCTTCGCTCGAACGCACGACGACCGGGATCATCAGCACGGAGAGCGCCACGGCGCCGACGATGCCCATGCGCACGCCCGGCCCGAGGAAGAGCGCGAACAGCGCGTAGGCGAAGAGACCCGCGACGATCGAGGGGATACCCGTCATCACGTCGACCAGGAAGGTGATGGTCTTCGCGACCTTGCCGCGGCCGTACTCGACCAGGTAGATCGAGGTCATGAGGCCGAGCGGCACCGAGATGATGGTGGCCGCCAGCGTGATGAGCAGCGTGCCGATCATCGCGTGGAGCGCGCCGCCGCCTTCACCGGTGACGTTGCGCATCGAGGAGTTGAAGAACTCCGAGTCGAAGCGTGCGACGCCGTTCGAGACCACCGTGAACGCCACTGAGACGAGCGGCACCATCGCGAGCAGGAAGGCTCCCGACACGATCGCGGTGATGAAGCGATCCATCGCCTGGCGCGAGCCCTCGACGGTCGCCGACATGATCGTGATGACGATCACGAAGGCGATGGCGCCGACCAGGATCGCCCCGACGGGCGAGAATTCGGCGCCGCTCGCCGCAGCGAGCAGTCCGAAGAGCGCGAGCGAGGCAGCCAGGCACGCGGCGAGCACGATCCACGGCGTGGAACGCGAGAGCCGGTTGCCGGCGAGGGAAGACCCTGCACGGACGGGGCGAACGGTGATGGCCACGGAAGTGGTCCCCTCTTGAGTCGGTTCGGTCGTCTGGAGCATCAGTTCGCCGCCGAGAACTCGGCGCGGCGGCTCACGATCCAGCGAGCCAGTGCGTTCACCAGGAAGGTGACGACGAACAGGATGAGGCCGGTAGCAATCAGCACGTTGATGTTCTCGCCGTAGGCCTCAGGGAACGAAAGCGCAATGTTCGCAGCGATCGTGGAGGGGTTCTCAGAGGTGAGCAACCGGAACGTGACGAGGCCGGTCGCCGAGAGAACCATAGCGACGGCCATCGTCTCGCCGAGCGCGCGGCCGAGGCCGAGCATGGCGGCCGAAACGATGCCCGGGCGACCGAACGGCAGCACGGCCATGCGAATCATTTCCCAGCGGGTCGCGCCGAGCGCGAGCGCGGCTTCCTCGTGCAGGCGGGGAGCCTGCAGGAAGATCTCGCGGCAGATCGCCGTCATGATCGGCAGGATCATCACCGCGAGCACGAGCGCCGCGGTCAGAATGGTGCGGCCGGTGCCGCTGACGGTGCCGCCGAAGAGCGGGATCCACCCCAGGTAGGTGTTCAGCCACTCGAAGATCGGGCGGGCAGCCGGCGCGAGCACGCCGATACCCCAGAGACCGAAGACCACGCTCGGAACCGCGGCGAGCAGATCGACGATGTACCCGAGCACCTGCGCGAGCTGGCGGGGCGCGTAATGCGAGATGAACAGTGCGATGCCGATGGCGAGCGGGAGCGCGATGAGCAGCGCCAGAGCCGCGGCCCAGACAGTGCCGAAGACGAGCGGACCGACGTAGGCCCAGAAGTTGCTGGTGAGCAGAGAAGCGCTTTCGTCGGTGGCGACGAACGCGGGGATGCTCTGCACGATGAGGAAGATGGCGACGGCGGCGAGCGTGACGAGAATCATGCTGCCCGCGAAGACCGCGGAGCGTGAGAACACGCGGTCGCCGAGGCTGAGCACCGGCTTGGCAGGGGCGGAAGTGGCGGTCACTGTGTCTCCGGGGTAGAGGGGAGAGGGAGTCGAGGGTGGTCGAGGGAGCCCGACCTGCGGAGAGCGGCGGGCACGATCTGCATCGTGCCCGCCGCTCTCACGGGAATTACTTGATCGAATCGATCGCGGTCTGCACCTTGGTGCGGAGATCGCTCGAGATCGGTGCGCTGCCCGCAGCCTCGGCGGCGGTGTTCTGGCCGTCCTCGCTCACGATGTAGCTGAAGTACGACTTCACGAGCTCAGCGTTCGCAGCATCAGCGTACTCTTCGCAACCGACGAGGTAGCTCACGAGCACGATCGGGTAGACGCCGCCCTCGGTCGAGGTGCGGTCGAGAGCGATCGCGAGGTCGTGGTCGGTGCGACCCTCCTCGAGCGGCGACGCGTCGACGACGGCAGCTGCGGCCTCGGGGGAGTACGCGACGTACTCTTCGCCGACCTTGATCTCGACGGTGCCGAGGTCGCCTGCCTGCGATGCGTCGGCGTAGCCGATGGTGCCGGTGCCGTTCTTGACTGCCGAGACGACGCCCGAGGTGCCCTGTGCACCCTCGCCGCCGAACTCGGTCGGCCAGGTCTCGACCGAGCCCACGGTCCAGTCGGTGGCAGCCGCTGCACCGAGGTAATCGGTGAAGTTGCCGGTGGTGCCCGAGTCATCGGAGCGGTGCACAGCGGTGATGTTCGCATCGGGGAGCTCAACGCCCTCGTTCTGCGCGGTGATCGCCGCGTCGTTCCACTTGGTGATCTTGCCCGAGAAGATCTGCGCGACGGTCGACGCATCGAGCTTCAGCGAATCGACACCGTCGACGTTGAAGATGATCGCGATCGGGGAGATGTAGGCGGGGAACTCGACGATGTCGCCGGTCGCGCAGCCCTCGAAGGGGCCGGCCGAGATCTCGTCGGTCTTGAACGCGCGGTCCGAGCCGGCGAACGCGCTGGCGCCCTGCTGAAAGGTCTCGCGACCTGCACCCGAACCCGAGGGCTCGTAGTTGACGGTGACGTCAGCGTTGGCGGTCTGGAAGCCGGCGACCCAGGCCTCCTGTGCCGAGCCCTGCGACGAAGCGCCGGCGCCGACGAGCTCGCCCGAGAGGCTCGAACCGGCAGAGGTCTCTTCGTTGGAGGAGCTGCCGCCCTCGTTCGCGGCGCAAGAGGTCAGCGTGAGTGCGGCGATGCCACCGATAGCGGCGACCTTGGCGAATGCGGAAAGCTTCACTTGAGGGTGATCCAATCTGGAAAACGGATGTGAGGTGATGGTCTCGAACGACCACGACACCACGCTAAGCACCCCGCATGACGCGATGTCTGCCAGTGGGTGAACAACAGGTGAACTCACGCCGTCTGAAAGCCGCCAGGTCAGATGATGCACACGCATTCGTGCGCGTTGCCGCTCAGCTTGTCTACGCTGCGACGAAGCGGTTCGCCGGTACGGGTCAGTGCTGCAGCGGGTAGGTTTCGACCCCCAGAATGCCGGCTTCGGGGTGGTGCTTCGCGAAGTGGAAGACGGAGAAACCAGCGGTGGGGAGTGCGGCCGCCGCGTTCAGGTACGCACCGCTCGGGCTGCCGGTGGCGAGTGCGAGTTCGCGCGCGAGATCGGGCAGCACCGGGCGGTGGCTGCAGATGACCGCGCTCTTGCGTCGAGAGACGATGCGCGTCAGGAGGGCGCGCAGTTCGGACAGGTCGCCCGTGTCCCAACGATCGTGGCTGAACGCGTCGGTCTCGCGCACGAGCTTGCCCCGATGATGCGCGAGGGGCGCGATCGTCGACCGGCAGCGCACGGCGGTCGACGAGTAGAAGCGCTTTGCCCCGAAGGCCTCGAGCGTCGGCACAAGCGTCTCGGCCTGGTCTTGCCCGAACGGGGTCAGCGGTCGCAGGTGGTCGGCCATGGTGCTGGATGAGCGCGGCAACGCCTTCGCGTGCCGCAGCAGCGTGATCGAGTACGTGTCGAGCAGGTCGCGGCCGGCGAGGTCGAGGAAGACGTCGAAGAGCTCGCGGTCGGCTGCATAGGTGAGCCGCTCGCGCACCGCATCGAGCGGCACCCACTCGATGGCGTCGACCTCGCTGTTCGGGCGGAACCGGCCCGCTTGCGCGAGCCGCTCTGAGACCTGTGCGGCCCAGTACTGCACCGTCTTGCGGCGCCCGCCGCTGAGGTTGTAATGGATCGTGCCGAGGTGCGCCCCGAGGTGCACTTTGAAGCCGGTCTCCTCGCGCGTTTCGCGCACGGCGGCCTGGGGCATGCTCTCGCCGGGGTCGAGCTTGCCCTTCGGAAAGGAATAGTCGTTGCGCTTTGGGCGGTGGATCACCAGCACAAGCGTGCGAGCCCCTCCTTCAGGGGTCGCTTCGCGTCGCCAGCAGATCGTGCCCGCTGCGAAGACTTCCCCCGTCACCCGCCGGGTCACCGTGCCCGGCGCGCGCGACGCGCCTCGGTGCGGTCGTCCATGACGAGGTCTTGCAGGTCGGGGAGCTTCTCGCCGGCTGCATTGACCACTGAGCGGTGCCAGTTGCCGTCGGGCAGCATGCGCCACGACGATACGTCGTCGCTGAACGCGAAATCGAAGAACCGATCGATGCGCGCGAGGTGCTCCCGCTCTTCGAGGCGCACGAGCACTTCGATGCGACGGTCGAGATTGCGATGCATGAGGTCCGCGCTGCCGATGAAGACTTCGCGTTCGCCGTCGTTCTCGAAGGAGAAGATGCGCGAGTGCTCCAAATAGCGGCCGAGCACGGAGCGCACACGGATGGTCTCGGAGAGCCCGGGGACCTCGGCGCGGATGGAGCAGATGCCGCGCATCCACACATCGATCGGCACGCCGGCCTGGCTCGCACGGTACAGCGCATCGATGATCGTCTCGTCGACCATCGAGTTGCCCTTGAGCTTGATGCCGCTCGGCCGGCCGGCACGTGCGTGCTCGGCCTCGCGCTCGATGCGCTCGAGCAGCCCGCTGCGCAGCTGCAGGGGAGCGACGAGCAGGCGGTCGTAGTCGGTTTCGATGGCGTACCCCGAGAGCACGTTGAAGAGCTTCGTCACATCGCGACCCACCTCGGGCGACGAGGTGAACAGGCCGAAGTCTTCGTAGATGCGACTCGTCTTCGGGTTGTAGTTGCCGGTGCCGATGTGACAGTAGTGGGCGAGGCGCCCGCCCTCTTCGCGAATCACATGGACGAGCTTGCAGTGGGTCTTGAGCCCGACGAGGCCGTAGACGACGTGCACACCCGCCTGCTCGAGCTTGCGGGCCCAGGTGATGTTCGCCTCTTCATCGAATCGTGCTTTGACTTCGACGAGCGCGAGCACCTGCTTGCCGGCTTCGGCTGCCTTGATGAGCGAAGCGACGATGGGGCTGTCGCCTGACGTGCGATACAGCGTCTGCTTGATGGCGAGCACATCGGGGTCGGTCGCCGCCTGCTCGACGAACGCCTGCACGCTGGTCGAGAACGACTCGTACGGGTGGTGCACGAGCACCTCGCGACGCGCGATTGCGGCAAAAGTATCGGGCTTCTCACTCGGCGAGCTCGATCGGAACTGCGGGTGCGTCACCGGGATGTGGGGCGTGAACTTGAGGTCGGGGCGCGCGACGCGGGTCAACGCGAAGAGACCGCTGAGGTCGAGCGGCGCGGGCAGGGTGTACACCTGCTGCTCGTCGATATCGAACTCGCGAACGAGCAGCTCGAGCGTTGCCTCGTCCATGTCGTCGGAGATCTCGAGGCGGATGGGCGGCCCGAATCGGCGCCGCAGCAGCTCTTTCTCAAGCGCCTGAATCAGGTTCTCAGTCTCGTCCTCTTCGATCTCGACGTCTTCGTTGCGCGTCACGCGGAAGACGTGGTGGTCGATGACCTCCATGCCGGGGAACAAACCGTCGAGCTGGTTCGCGATGAGCGCTTCAAGCGGGATGTAGCGAACGTCGTCGACGCTCTCGCGCCCGTCGACGCGCACGTACCGCGGAATCATCTGGGGCACCTTGAGGCGGGCGAACTCGACCTTGTCGGTGTTGGGGTTGCGCACGCGGATGGAGACGTTCAGTGCGCGCCCCGAAATGTAGGGGAAGGGGTGCGCCGGATCGACGGCGAGCGGCATGAGCACCGGGTAGATGCGCTGCTCGTAGTAGTCGGTGAGGATCTCGCGATCGGCGTCGTCGAGATCTTCCCACTCGACGATCTTGATGCCGGCTTCGGCGAGCGCCGGCATCACATCGCCGCGGAAGCACTCGGCGTGCCGCAACTGGAGCTCGTACGCCCGCCGGTTGATGTCGGCGAGCACCTCGGTCGGCGCGCGCCCCACATTGGTCGGTACGGCCAGGCCCGTGACAATGCGGCGCTTCAGGCCGGCCACGCGCACCATGAAGAACTCGTCGAGGTTCGCCGCAAAAATTGCGAGGAAGTTCGCACGCTCAAGCAGCGGCGTCGACGGATCTTCGGCGAGCTCGAGCACGCGCTGATTGAACGCGAGCCAGCTCAGCTCGCGGTCGATGTATCGATCGGCCGGAAGCTCGATGGTGCCGTCGGCAATCTCGCTGATGTCGTCGTTCATGCGTCCATTGTGGCACCCGGCACCGACACTGGGGGTCGCCGCCACTGGCGGCTGCGTGAATCAATGGTGAACCCCGCGCGTTCATACAGCTCGACTGCCCGGGTGTTCTCGCCATCGACATAGAGCGAGACGCGATCGGGCGAATGCTGCGCCATGCGCGCGAGGGTGGCCTCGAGCAGCAGGCGGCCGATGCCGCGGCCGGCGAATTCCGGGCGAACCCCGACGGCATAGAGCTCGGTCTCGACGGTTTCGCCGCGCACCGTCTTGATCCAGGTGGAGCCGGCGGCCTCGCCAGCCTCGAGTCCCGAATCGGCGCCTGCGTCGGAGATGAGCAGCAGCAGATCGTCGGCGTCGAACCACGGTTCCGCGCAGATCAGCGCGAAGTCGGCCTCGGTGATGCGCCCTTGCTCGGGGTGGGTCGCGAATGCCGAGGCGTTTGCGCGCACCCACACTCCGGCGTCAGCGGTCTGCGCCGGGTCGAAGGGGCGCAGGGTGAACCCCGGGGGAACATCGAGGGTGAGCGGATCTTGACCTCGGTCGGGAAGCAGCGCCGGATCGAGCGCCATGCGGTACAGCGACCGCACGGGGGTAAAGCCCGCTCCCGTCAGCAGCGATTCGGCGGCAGGGTTCACCCCGTGCGCCCAAGCGAGGAACGCAGCTTCGTCTCCGGCAGTCTCGAGCAGCACGCTGAGCGCGGCGCGACCGACCCCGCGGCCGCGGGCCTCAGGAAGCACGGCGAGATCGACCTCGCCATCGCCGACGATGCCGAAGGCCACGGGATCCGGATCGCCAGCATCGGTGAAGAGCAGGAGGGTGCGCTCGCCCTGAGTAGCTGCGAGCATCGCCTGGTCAGAAACGGGGGCCGAGCCGTCGTGCGCCTCGGCAGCGTGGGCGATCGCGCGGGCGGTCTCGAAGTCGGACGATCGTTCGGCGATGTGCGACTCGAGACGCGTCATTCGGGGCTCTCCTCCTCGGTGCGAGCCCGAGCGAAGCCGTACCCGACGCCGCGAACCGTGCTGATCAGGCCCTCGTGTTCGCCCAGCTTGGCACGGAGCCGCCGCACGTGCACGTCGACGGTGCGCGTGCCGCCGAAGTAGTCGGTGCCCCACACATCGCTGAGCAACTGCTCGCGGGTGAACACGCGACCGGGGTTGCCGGCCAAGAAGTGGAGCAGCTCGAACTCCTTGTAGGTGAGGTCGAGCGGGCGCCCGAACAGGCGCGCGGTGAAGTTGGACTCGTCAATGACGACACCGGCCGCGTGCACCGCCGAGGGCTGCTCGGCGGCTTGCGGGCGTTCGAGGAGTCGGAGGCGCAATTCGATCTCGACCGGGCTGGCGGTGGGCAGGAGCAGTTCTTGCACTCCCCAATCCGGGGTCAGTGCGGTCAGCGCGACTTCAGGGAGCACGACGACGCGCGGTGTTTCGCTGCCGTCAGTGAGGCTGAGGCACGCCGCGCGCGCACGCCGGGCATCGAGTGTGCCATCGATCAGGATCGCATCGAAGCGATCGGCCATCGTCTCGGGCACGCGCAGTGAGAGCGGAGACGTTCGCACATCGTGCGGCAGGAGATCGAGGCCCGGGAGCGAGTCCGCAGGATCACGATCCGACAGGCAGAGCAGCTGCATCGATTCGCTCCCTTCCTTGTCCGGTTGGTCTGGATTCATAGTACTCAGCGCCCTGTTTCGCGGCCGTTTCGTTCATGTTTCACGGCCTTGAATGTTGCGGAGCGGTCGAAAACCACCGGTGTGGAACAATGGTCTGATGACCGAGACGCCGCCTCCGACTTCCGAGATGCCCGACGCGCACTCGTGGCACGTTTCGCGACTGATCATCGCGTGGGCGGTCGCCGCGGTCATCGGCGTTCTCGTCTCGGTGCTCGTCGCCCCTGAGCACCGCTTCTCATGGTTGGTGCTCGCCATCGGCGTCTCGACACTGGTCACGTTCGGGCTGCAGCTCGGCACGGCGCAGCGCGAAGGCTTCATCACCCGTGTCGCATTCAGCGTCGCGGGGTCTGTGGTGGTCATTGCCGTCATCGACGTGATCGGGCTGCTGTTCTCGCGCTGATTCCTGCCGCCCCTGCCGCGCTCCCTGTTTGCTCGACGGTATAGACTGACAGCATGCTTCTCGCGCTCGAACTCTTCTTCCTCGGACTGCTCGGCCTGGCGTCGCTCGCGATCGCCTGGGTCTCGGGCACGGTCATCTACAAGCTTTTCAAGGGTCAGCGCTAAGCGCACGCCTGCTGTGACGCCCGGGCCTCTCGCATGAATCCGTTCGCCGCGCTGCCCGGCGCGATCACCGATGCAGACTCGGGCGTTGCTCGGCACTACGGTGAGCCCCTCGTCGAGCAGCGTGCGCTCGACGAGGGGAAGGCGGTCGTCGATCTCTCGCACCACGGCATCGTCTTGGTCTCGGGTCAAGATCGCCTGAGCTGGTTGCACTCGATGACGAGTCAGCAGTTGCTCAGTCTGCCGCCGGGCGAGAGCACCGAGACATTGCTGCTCGACGCCAACGGTCGCATCGAGCGTGCGGCGCGGGTCATCGACGATGGCGAGCACACCTGGTTGCTCGTCGACCAGGGCTCTGCGGCACCGCTGACCGAGTTTCTTCAGCGCATGCGATTCGCGCTCCGCGTTGCCGTCGAAGACGTCAGCGCCTCGCATGCCGCGGTGCTCGCGTTCGCGGGCGACGCCGCCGATGCGGTACGTGCGCTCGAGCCCGAGGTCGAATGGAACGACCCCTGGGCGTCGGTGAGCCGTGGAGGCGTGCAGTACGCCCGCTCCGACGCCCCGCACGCGGGCGCCGAATGGTCGGCGACCCACTTCGTCTTCCCTCGAGATCGAATCGATGCCGTGACGGCGCTGGTGCGCTCCGGCACTGTGCGCGCTGCGGGGTCACTCGCGCTCGACGCGCTCGAGGTGCGCGCCTGGCGCCCGTCGCAGGCCGGGGACGCCGATGAGCGGGCGATCCCGCACGAACTCGATTGGATGCGTACGGCGGTGCACCTCACGAAGGGCTGCTACCGCGGGCAAGAGACGGTCGCGAAAGTGCACAACCTCGGGCACCCGCCGCGTCGCCTCGCACTGCTGCATCTCGACGGGCTGGCAGGGGAACTCCCGGTCGCCGGTGCGCTGGTGTTCGCGGGTTCCGGATCCGCGAACGATTCAGCGGCCCGGCCGGTTGGCCGCGTGACCCGTGCGGCGCTGCACTACGAGTGGGGCGGCATCGCGCTCGCGCTGCTGAAGCGTTCGGTTCCTGAAAACGCGATCCTCGAAGTGCGCAGCGGGCCGAGCGGGAACGATGCGAGCGCGGCGGCGGAAGAGCCCATCGCGGCGACGCAAGAGACGATCGTGCCGCCCGAAGCCGGGGCGACGCGAGACATTCCCCGATTGCAGCGGCTCTGACTGCACAGCCGTGATCGTGCGCCCATAGACTGGGGCGTATGACGAATACGCTGATCCTGCTGCGTCACGGGCAGAGTGACTGGAACCAGAAAAACCTCTTCACCGGATGGGTCGATGTGCGACTCACCGACCAGGGCCGCGCGGAGGCCGCACGGGCCGGCGAGCTGCTCGCCGAGGCCGGCCTGCTGCCCGACGTGCTGCACACCTCGGTGCTCAGCCGGGCGATTCAGACGGCTCATCTCGCACTCGAGACCGCTGATCGACTCTGGGTGCCGGTGCGCCGCTCGTGGCGGCTCAACGAGCGCCACTACGGGGCCTTGCAGGGTCTCGACAAGGCGGAGACGCTCGAGAAGTACGGCGAAGAGCAGTTCATGGAATGGCGACGCTCGTTCGACACCCCGCCTCCCGTGCTCGACGATTCGAGCGAGTGGTCGCAGGCGGGCGACCCCCGATACGCGCACATCGATGGTGAGCGGCCGCAGACCGAGTGCCTCGCTGACGTGATCGATCGCATGCTGCCCTACTGGGAGAGCGACATTCTCGCCGACCTCCGCGCCGGCAACACGGTGCTCGTCACCGCACACGGAAACTCGCTGCGCGCGCTCGTGAAGCACCTCGACGGCATTTCAGACGAAGACATCGCCGGCGTCAACATCCCGACGGGCATGCCGCTGGTCTACGAGATCAACGACGACGGCACGCCGACCGGCCCGGGCCGGTACCTCGACCCTGAGGCCGCCGCCGCCGGCGCCGCGGCCGTTGCCGCGCAGGGCAAGGGCCACTAGACGCAACCAGCCGAATCGGTGTCGATTTCTGCGCAAATGAACGACGATTTCGTGCAGAAATTGACACCGATTGCCGGCAGCCTCGATACCCGGCGCCGGTAACTCATGATCGTGCGTTCAGGCACGAGTAAGGGCCCCTCCAGAGGAGGGGCCCTTACTCGTGTACCGCGAAGCGATGCGACGCGTGGAACTTAATCCTCGTCGTCGTCTTCCGCGTTGTACTTGCTGGCATATTCCGCCCAAGGATCTTCCTCGCGAACGCGCGATGCCTCAGCGGCCTCGGCCGCGGAGAGTTCTCGTTGCAGCGCAGAGTAGTTCGTATCCGGGCTGAAATACTTCAGCTCCCGGGCGACCTTGGTGTGCTTTGCCTTTTGACGGCCGCGCCCCATGCGTGACCCCCTTACACATTCGGGCCCCGCGGGATATGCTCCCCGAGGCAGATACCAGTTCATAGACGTATGGTGCAGATTCTAGCATGATGAGTCTGCTCACTACGCCGTGCGCGTTAGCATGAGGTCATGCTTTCGACGCGATCACGCCCCGTACGAATCGCGCTCATCGCGCTGCTGATCGTTGCGGCGCTCGTGCTCGTCGCGGTGGCCGCAGTGGTCGCGCCGATCCTGCTGCATCGCAGTGCTGGCGGGTCAGGCCAGGCGGTGCCCGACACCATCGTGTCGGCGGTCACCGCCACCGGCGCCGACGACCGCACCCGCACGCTGACCGCGCAGAACGCCGACGGCGCGCCGGCCGCTCTTGACGCGCTCGAGCCCGGGCAGCAGTTGCAAATTGACGGCGGCGGTTTCGATGCAGGCATCGGCATATACGTTGCGATCTGCGCGATCCCGGCCACCGCTGACGAGAAGCCGGGGCCGTGCCTGGGGGGCATCCCCGAGGGGGCCCAATCGGGTGATGCCGATCTCAGCCACCTGTCGAGTGCATGGGTGACGAACGACTGGGCGTGGCGGAACTTCGCCACGCATACGTTCACCGACGACGGTGATTTCTCGGTCGAACTCACGGTGCCAGAGCCTGAGATCGACGGCCTCGACTGCCGAGTGCAGCGCTGTGCGATCGCGACCAGAGCGGATCACACCGCGTCGTCAGACCGGGTGCAAGACCTGCTGCTGCCCGTCGCCTATCGCGAGTGATCGACCGCGCCGCGCGGCGTCAGTGCGAGATCCCGGCCAATGGAGAGATCACCAGCGTGGCAATCGTGTAGATGACGAGACCCGCGAGGGAGCCCACTACGGTGCCATTGATGCGGATGAACTGCAGATCCTTACCGACCTGCAGTTCGATCTTCTCCGCGGCCTCTTGCGCATCCCAGCGCTGCACCGTTTCCGTGATCACATTCGCAAGATCATGGCGGTAGGTGCGCACGAGGTGCTCCACCACCTCCATGACCCAGACATCGATCTTGTACTGCAGGGTTGCGTCCTCTTGCAGCTTGCGCCCGAAGTCTTGCGCGGCGCTGACCATACGCACGCGCAGATCGCTCTGCGGATCCTGCAGCATCTCGACGATCGCCGCGCGCGCCGTGCGCCAGGTGCTCGCAGCGAGCGCACGAATACGGGGGCTGTCGAAGACCTCGCGCTTGAACGACTCCAACTGCTGCTGCAAGTGCTCCTGCTGCTGCAAGTCGCCGGCGAGGTCGGTGAGGAACCGGGCGATTGCGATGCGTGCGGGGTGCTCGGGGTCGCGGGCCACGTTCTGCGCGAACTTCACGGCTTCGGCATGCAGCCGATTATCGACGAAGCGATCGACGACGCTCGGCACCCATGACGGGAGGCGAGAAGAGATGACGCGGTCGAAGGCTGCCGGGTGGGCGATGAGCCATTCGGCGAGGCGATCCGCAGCGATGTCGAGCAGTGCGCCGTGATGACCGCCCGCCACGAACGTCTCGGTTGCGCGGCCCAGCAGCGGGCCCCATTCGGGTTCGACGACGTGTCGCCGCACGAGTACCTCGATCAGCTCCTGCACGTCGTCGTCGTCAAGCACGGCAAGCGTGCCGAGACCAGCGTTCGCCACCATCTCGCCGACCCGCTCTGCGCTGCGGCGATCCGACAGCCACTCGCCGGCCCGGCGTGCACCGCTGATCTCCGAGAGCTTGTTGTGCACGACCTCGTCGGCGAGGAAGTTCTCTTCGACGAACGAGCCCAGCCCCTCGCCGATGTCGTTCTTCTTCTGGGAGATGAGGTTGGTGTGTGGAATCTTGATGCCGAGGGGATGCCGGAACAACGCGGTGACCGCGAACCAGTCGGCGAGTGCGCCGACCATGCCGCCCTCGCTCGCCGCACGCACGAACCCCCAGGCCGGGAAGCGCGCTTGCAGCACGAACGAGATGACGAAGAGCACCGCCATCGCGATCAGCAGCGCCACCGCGATGGTCTGCATACGGCGGAGCTCGGCGAGGCGCTGGAAATCGGCGTCGGAGACGGCGCCGAGAGTGCGGCGCGTGCGGGGCTGCGGCATCCCAGTATTATCCTCCTTTGCACGACGGCCTTCCACGGGGGAGCTGGGAACCCCGGAATGTCGCAGCCCGCGTGGGATAATCGTGCCCATGCATCTGCTCACCGCGCTCAGCCTCAAAAACCGTGCACTGATCGCGCTTGTCACGATCGTTGCCGCCGTGTTCGGCTTGATCGGAGTCGGATCGCTCAAGCAGGAGCTGATGCCCTCGGTGCAGTTCCCGACGATCGCGGTGGTCACGAGTTACCCGGGAGCCTCACCCGAGGTCGTCAATAAAGACGTGTCGGTGCCCATCGAAACCGCGCTGCGCGGCGTGCCCCAGCTTGAGTCGTCGTCGGCTACGTCGAGCACGGGCACGTCCACCGTGCTTGCCCAGTTCACGTACGGGGTCGACCTCGCATCGACCGAGCAGAAAGTGGAGCGTGCGATCAGTCGGATCTCGCAGATGCTCCCAGACGCAGCGGACACCCAGGTGGTCTCGGGCAGCATCGACGACTTCCCGATCATTCAGATCGCCGTCACGCCTGCCGAGGGCGAAACTCCGGAATCGACAGCGGCACTCGCCGAGCGCACGGCGATTCCCGACCTCTCCGATATCGATGGGGTGCGCGACGCGCAGATCACCGGTGCACGCACGGAGCGCATCACCATCACGCCGAACTTCGAAGCGCTCGCGGCCCAGGGGCTCAGCGCGCAGACGATCACCGACACCCTGCAGCAGAGCGGCGTGCTCATCGCGGCGGGATCGGTCACCGAGGGCGATCGCACGCTCGCGGTGCAAGCGGGTACCGAGCTGCACTCCGCCGATGAGATCGCCGCGCTGCCGCTCGCGGTGAGCGCCGAACAGCTCGCTGCGCAGCAGGCCGCCGCGCAGGCGCCGGGGCTCGCGGATGACGCGGCAGCGGCGCCGGTTCCGGCCACCATCGGTGCGGTCGCGACGGTGTCGCTCGAACCCGGGCCCGAGACGAGTATTTCGCGGGTGAACGGCGCCTCGGCGCTCACGATCGCCGTGACGAAGACGTCGGCGGCGAACACCGTCGACGTCTCGCACGCGGTGCAAGCCCAGCTCTCCGATCTCGAAGATCAGTTGGGCGGCGCCCAGTTGACCGTGATCTTCGATCAGGCGCCCTACGTGGAGCAGTCGATCGAGACGCTCACGACCGAGGGTCTGCTCGGTCTCGTCTTCGCCGTGCTCGTCATTCTGGTCTTCCTGATGTCGATTCGCGCAACGCTGGTGACGGCAATCTCGATTCCGACTTCTGTGCTGCTCACGTTTGTCGGGTTGAACTTCGCCGACTACACGCTCAACTTGCTCACGCTGGGCGCGCTCACCATTTCGATCGGTCGCGTCGTCGACGACTCGATCGTGGTGATCGAGAACATCAAACGGCACCTGACGGATGGCGGAGACCGGGCCCCGGTCATCATTGCCGCAGTGCGAGAGGTCGCCGGTGCGATCACCGCGTCGACGATCACCACAGTCGCGGTCTTCCTGCCCATGGCCTTCGTTGGCGGCATGGTCGGCGAACTCTTTCGCCCCTTCGCCTTCACCGTCACCATCGCCCTCATCGCATCGCTGCTCGTCTCGCTCACGATCGTGCCGGTGCTCGCCTACTGGTTCTTGCGCACCGGGCCCGCGCGACGTCGCGACGGCTTCATCACGGCCGGCAGCGGCGAAGATGCGAAGTACCAGGCCGGCGCCGAAATCGATGCGCACCCGACGCGCCTGCAGCGCTGGTATCGCCCGATCATCGAATGGACGCTGCACAGCCCGTTGAAGACGCTCGCTATCGCGCTCGCAATCTTCATCGGCACGGTCGGCCTGGCGGCGACACCGCTGCTCAAGACGAACTTCATCGGCTCTGATGAGCAGAACTCTGTCGGGCTCGTGCAGAATCTTGCTCCGGGAACGAGCCTCGACACGCAGTTGGCGCAGGCCGAGAAAGTGGAGCAGGCACTCGACCCCATCAGCTCGATCGAGAGTGTGCAGGTGACCATCGGCAGCGCCGGTGGGGCCGCGGCGTTGTTCGGAGGCGGCGGAGACGGTGCGGTGAACTACTCCATCACCACGAACGCCGACGCGAACCAGGCGCAGGCACAAGACGACATTCGCGCCGCCGTCGACGCTCTCGACGACGCCGGAACATTCTCGATCAGCCAGTCGGGCGGAGGCGTGACCGGGTCGAGTGCGATCGAAGTCAATGTCACCGCTCCCGACCAGGATTCGCTCGCACAGGCAAGCGATGCCGTGGTTCAGGCGCTGTCAGACATTTCGGCACTGCAGCAGGTGGAGAGCGATCTCGGCGTCTCACGCCAGTACCTTGCCATCACGGTGGATCGCACGCTCGCCGCCCAGGCAGGCCTGACCGAGGCGGGAGTCGCCGGGCAAGTCGCGCAGCAGATGCAGCCCGCGCAGATCGGCCAGATCACGATCGATGCCAACACCGTCGCGGTCTACCTGGCGAACGGCGTTGCGCCGACCGATGCGGCGGGAGTCTCGGCACTGACGATTCAAACCGCCAGCGGCCCCCAGGCGCTGAGCAGTCTCGCAACCGTTCAGGTCGCCGACGGCCCGGTCACCGTGCGCACCCAGGACGGTGCCCGATCGGTGACGGTCTCCGCGCTGCCCCAGGCCGATGATCTCGGCTCCGCCGGTGCGCAGGTGAGCGCCGCGCTCGAGAGCATCGATCTGCCGCAGGGGGCGAAAGCCGAGGTCGGGGGAGTGCTCTCGCAGCAGTCCGATGCCTTCCAGCAGCTCGGCCTGGCGCTGCTCGCCGCGATTTTGATCGTGTATGTCGTCATGGTGGCGACGTTCCGCAGCCTGCTGCAGCCGCTGCTGCTGCTGATCTCGGTGCCATTCGCCGCGACCGGCACGATTCTCCTGCTGATCGCCACCGGCATCCCGCTCGGGGTGGCATCGCTCATTGGCGTGCTCATGCTCGTCGGCATCGTCGTCACGAATGCGATCGTGCTCATCGACCTCGTGAACCAATACCGCGTGCGCGGTGATGCACTGCGCGACGCTGTGCTGCACGGCTCACTGCAACGTCTGCGGCCCATCGTGATGACTGCCCTGGCGACCATTCTCGCGCTCACACCGATGGCTCTGGGAATCACCGGCAAGGGCGGGTTCATCTCGCAACCCCTCGCTGTCGTCGTGATCGGTGGTCTGCTGTCGTCGACAGTACTGACGCTCGTGGTGCTCCCCACGCTCTACTACCTCGTTGAACGGCGTCGGGAGACCGGGCCTCGGCGACGGAGCGGCAATGCTGCGCCGGATCCGCGCGACCCGACCGGTCCGCTTGCCGTCGCGACCGGAGACGCGGCGTCGGCACCGCAGCCGCGCCGTCGACGCGGTACCTTCGGGCGCACCGCTGTCAGCGCTGCGGGTGCTGGCGCGAGCGCCGGTGTTGGCGCTGGCGCTGGTGCTGGAGCGATGGGCTTGGGTATCGGCGCCGCCAGCGGATTGGGCGACGCGGGGTATCTCGCCCACGGGGTGCCCGAGGCGTCACCCGAGGGTCAGGTGTCTGCCGCTTTCGGTCAGCCGATGACGGCAGCTCCGCCGATGTCAGCGTCTCTGCCGACGCCCGGGCCTGAGTCGGAGATCGCTTCCGACTCCGTGATTGCTCCTGCCCCGACGACCGCACCCGTCACGATCGAACCGGCATCGGTGAACACCGATCCCGCCGACGATTCCGTGCGCACTGACCACGTCGGGGCCACCGCTCCCATCGCATCTTCTGCGCCATCCGGGTGGGAACTGCTCGCACCCGATCACGTCGTCGACGTGGAGCCGACACAAGGCGTCGAGCTCGATCCCGAAGTATCAGTGTCGCCGGTGCCCGCTGCGTCGTCGGAGCCGGCTGCGATGCCGGTGCCCGGTGTGCAGCCGGAGACCGCTGCGCCGTCGGAGCCGGCTGCGTCGGAAACCCCGTCGGCGCCAGTAGTCGATCCCGAACCGCACGAGTTCGGTCGTGTTCCCGAAAACGGTCACGAAGCGATGGGGCCGTCGACGCAGCAGATGTCGATGGATCTCTCTGATCTCGGGTTTACGGGCACGGATAACCCACTGAGCGATTTGGCGAGCGAGCCCGACGGTACTGACGCAGACGCCGTCGACGACGCACCGATTCGGGCCGCCGGTGCACACGGGGTACCCGACGCACCGACGCAGATCGATCCGGAACCGTGGACCGCACCAGACCCCTGGCCCGTGCCAGAGCCGGCCCCCGCCCAGAACATCGCGCCGAATCCCGCGCATGACGCCGGGGGCGAGTCGCAGCCCGAGAACGTCGAGACTTCAGCCGAGCCGGAGCCCGAGCCCGACCTGACGGAGTCGGTTGATGCGGTCGCCCCGTTGTTCGCGCACTCCGACATCGATGCTGCGACGACGCCGCTCGTGCTGCCGCAGCCCGAAGCTGCCGCTGAGACGCAGGAACCCGCTCCGCCGGTGACCGGCGAGCTCAACTGGGAGCAGCTCATGTGGCAGGCGACGCAGGAGGTCGACGAGGCGGCCGGTCATGCTGCAGATCCGGGCGCGACCGAACACACACCGACCGACGATCCCCAACCGACTGACTCCACCGAGGAACGCTGAGATGGCGCAGAAGAAGCGCGGCGGATTCAAACCACCCGCCAACTACGACCCGAATCGAGGGCGTAAGCGGTCAGGCGGTACGCCGGGGCGGCGCGGAGCCTCGGAGCCGCAGGATCCGTTGGCGCCGCGAGGCGGGCGGGAGCAGTCTGCCGGCGCTGCGCGACGCGATTCACGGGGCGGCGGGGCGCGGGCCGAGTCTCGCGCCGGCGGTGCAGTGCAGGGTCGTCATTCGGCGCCTCGCGCAGACGCGGGCCGGCGCAACAACTCGCGCGAGACATCGCGGGGCGACGCCAGCGGCAACACCAGAGGTGGCGCCCGGGTGTATGCCTTCGACGGCGAAGGATCGGCGAAGCGGACGCCTCGCGCATCTTCCGGGGCGGCCCCTGCGGCGGCGAGCGAGGCTCCGGAGCGACTCGATGCTCAGCTGACGACCGCTGCAGAGGCCGCAGCGCTGTCGTTCAGTGATCTCGGACTCGGCGGCAATCTGATTCGCGTGCTCGGCGAACTGGGGGCGAAGAGCCCGTTCCCCATTCAAGCGGCCACCATTCCCGACACCATTGCTGGGCGCGATGTGCTGGGCCGAGCCCGCACGGGGTCGGGGAAGACGATTGCGTTCGGCGCTGCAATCGTGGAACGTCTGCTGCGGCTCAAAGCCGAAGGGGCGTTCTCGACGGATCCGGCGCCGACGAAGCACCGGGCGCAGCGTGGCGTGCGCGCCCCGAAAGGGCAGGTGCGCACCCCCAAAGCTTTGATCCTCGCACCGACCCGCGAGCTCGCATTGCAGATCGATCGCACCGTGCAGCCGTTGGCTCGCTCGGTCGGCTTCTACACCGCTCAGATGGTGGGCGGCATGCCGATCGAGCCGCAACTGCACGCGCTCGAGCGCGGGGTGGACATCGTCATCGGTACCCCGGGTCGGGTGCTCGATCTGGTGCAGCGCCGTCGACTCGACCTGCGCGACGTGCGAGTGTCGGTCATCGACGAGGCCGACCACATGTGTGACCTGGGGTTCCTCGAGCCCGTGCAACAGGTGCTTCGTGACACGGTGCGCGATGGGCAGCGGTTGCTCTTCTCGGCAACGCTCGATGCATCAGTGTCGACTCTCGTGTCAGAGTTTCTCAGCAACCCCTCCGTGCGCGAGGCGGAGGAAGCCGCGGCAATGCCGGTGGATCATCGCGTCTTTGTCGTGTCTCGTGAACACCAGGACGAGGTGGTCGCCGAGCTCGTCAGGCGACGCGGGCGCATTATGGTGTTCACCCGCACCCGCGAGTACGCAGCACGACTTACCGAGACGCTCACCGAAGCCGGAGTGCGCGCGGTCGAGCTTCACGGCAATCTCAGCCAAGCGCGACGGGAGCGAAACCTCGAGAAGTTCGCAACGGGCAAGGCGGCGGTGCTTGTTGCCACCGATGTCGCCGCCCGGGGTCTGCACATCGACGATGTCGACTTGGTCGTGCAGGCGGATGCCCCGATCGATTTCAAGATCTATCTCCACCGATCCGGCCGTACGGGGCGCGCCGGAAAAGCGGGCCAGGTCGTCGTGCTGGTTCCGCGAGCGCGACGGCAGCGCCTGCGCGACCTTCTCGATGAGGCCGGCATCAGCCCCAGCTTCTTCGGGGACATCGAGCCCGGGTTTGCAAAGCGGTTCTGACGTCGCCTCTCGTGGGAGGGTTCTGATAGTCGCGGGGCTGAGTGTTTAGAGATTTTCCACAACTCGACTGGGGTGCGTTGTCGGTGCACATTGTGCACGGGCGGGGGACTGCTTGGCGTCGTCGCGGCGCTTCTCTACGCTGGCGTGACGAGGGTGCGCGGCCGCCGCGGCCGGCTCCCGAACGTCATCTCGAAGGAGAACCGATGGCCGACACCACCCCGTCGTCACAGCCCCGCATCGATGTCGACGTCGTCAGCGACGCCCTGCTCGGCACCTGGAAGGCCGAACGCCTCGCCTCGCGTGCGTTGGCGAGCGATCCCCGACTGCACACCATTCCCGGTCAGGCGATGGATGCGCACCGTGAGCGCGCCCTCGAGCAGATGGACATTCTCGTCGAGGCCGGCGCGATCCAGCGCGCGTTCCCGACGGCGCTCGGCGGCAGCGACAACCACGGTGGCAACATCGCCGCGTTCCAGGAGCTCGTGCTCGCCGACCCGTCGCTGCAGATCAAGAGCGGGGTGCAGTGGGGGCTCTTCGGCGCGGCGATTCTGCACCTGGGTACTGAGAAGCACCACGAGCAGTGGTTGCCCGACGTGATGAGTCTGGCGCTGCCCGGCGCATTCGCGATGACGGAGATCGGCCACGGATCAGACGTCGCCTCGATCGGCACCACGGCGACCTATGACGCCGACACCGAAGAATTCGAGATCCACACGCCGTTCCGTGGAGCGTGGAAGGACTACCTGGGCAACGCTGCACTGCACGGTCGCGCCGCGGTCGTCTTCGCGCAGCTCATCACCCGCGGGGTAAACCACGGTGTGCACGCATTCTTCGTGCCGATTCGCACCGCAGACGGCGAGATGATGCCGGGAGTCGGCAGCGAAGACGATGGCGTGAAGGGCGGGTTGAACGGCATCGACAACGGTCGTCTGCACTTCTCGCACGTTCGCGTACCGCGCGAGAACCTGCTGAACCGATACGGCGATGTCGCCGCCGATGGCACGTACTCATCGGCGATCGAGAGCCCCGGGCGTCGCTTCTTTACGATGATCGGCACGCTGGTGCAGGGTCGTGTCTCGCTCGACGGTTCGGCGGTGCGCGCCATGCAGGCCGCGCTCGGCATCGCGATCCGATACGGCAGCGAGCGCCGTCAGTTCCCCGGTGCTTCAGGGCGCGAAACGGTGCTGATCGACTACGGTCAGCATCAGCGTCGCCTGCTGCCGCGTCTCGCGCAGACCTACGCCATGACGTTCGCCGACGAGCGCCTGTTGACCGTGTTCGACGAGGTCTTCTCAGGGGCCAAAGACACAGACGAGAATCGCGAAGATCTCGAGACGCTTGCCGCAGCGTTCAAGCCGCTGTCGACCTGGGCGGCGCTCGACACGTTGCAGGAGGCCCGCGAGGCCTGCGGCGGCTCGGGGTTTATCGCCAAGAACCGCCTCGTCGGGTTGCGGGCAGATCTCGACATCTACGTGACCTTCGAGGGCGACAACAACGTGCTGCTGCAGCTCGTGGGCAAGCGTCTGCTCACGGATTACGCGGCCCAGTTCAAGAATGCCGACCGCGCGACGTTGGCAAAGGCTGCTGCGACGCAGCTGGGGGATCGCGTGAGCCGCTTCGGGCTGCGCCAGGTCGGGCAGAGCATCGCCGACCTCGGCCAGGTGGCGCGCTCGGTTGAGAGCATGCGCACCCCCGAAGCCCAGCGTGAGCTGCTCGCCGACCGTGTGCAGACGATGGTCGCCGAGATCGCGCTCGCACTGCGCGACGCGACGAAGGGTATTGCGAAGAGCGACAAGCGCGCTCGGGCGATCGCCAACGAGGAGGTGTTCAACGCCCAGCAGCACAAGCTGATCGAGGCCGCTCGTGCGCACGGCGAGTTGCTGCAGTGGGAGGCCTTCACGGAAGCGCTCGACAAGATCGCCGACCCCGGTTCGCGCCAGGTGCTCACCTGGTTGCGAGACCTCTTCGGTCTCGGGCTCATCGAGCAGCACGCGGCGTGGTATCTCATCGCCGGGCGCATCTCGGCGCACCGTGCCGAGTCGGTGACCGCCTACATCGACCGGCTCATCGGCCGCTTGCGCCCCCACGCGCTCGACCTCATCGAGCCGTTCGGGTTGACGCCCGAGCTGCTCCGCGCAGAGATCGCAACCGGCATCGAAGCCGAGCGCCAAGAAGAAGCGCACGCCTACGTCGAGGCCCAGCGAGCTGCAGGCACCTGGCCGATCCATGAGAAGGAGTTGCGCAAGCAGCAGCAGGGGGATCAGCGTGCCGGTGTGCAGTCGGCGGTGGCTCCCGAGGCGGTGGCCGCGGCGGCTCGTTAGGGTGGAGTCATGACCGAGACGCTGCGAGAACTGTATCCGCCGATCGAACCGTACGCGCAGGGAATGCTCGCGGTCGGTGACGGCCACGAGATCTACTGGGAGACCTGCGGCAACCCCGACGGGAAGCCCGTCGTGTTCTTGCACGGCGGCCCCGGCGGCGGGTGCTCACCCGACCACCGCCGGTACTTTGACCCGAAGCGCTATCGCATCGTGCTCTTCGATCAGCGCGGGTGCGGGCGCAGCGTTCCGCACGCGAGTGCCCCCGATGCCGACCTCTCGACGAACACGACGTGGCATCTCGTCGCCGACATCGAACGTCTGCGGGAGTCCCTCGGTATTGACCGATGGCAGGTTTTCGGTGGCTCGTGGGGGTCGACGCTCTCGCTCGCGTACGCGCAGACGCACACCGATCGGGTGACTGAACTCGTGCTGCGCGGCATCTTCACGCTGCGCCAGAGCGAGATCCACTGGTTCTACCAGGAGGGCGCCTCGAACCTCTTCCCGGATGTCTGGGAGGAGTACCTGTCGGTGATTCCCGAAGCGGAGCGCGGTGAACTCGTGGCCGCCTATCACCGCCGTCTCTTCGACGCAGACCCCGCGGTGCACGTGCCCGCCGGAGTGGCCTGGACCGTGTGGGAGAACTCGACGATCCGTCTGATTCCCGATACCGAAAGCATCGCGGCAGCGCGCGCCGATGAGGCTGCCGCAGTCGCGTTCGCGCGCATTGAGAACCACTACTTCAGCAATGACGGGTGGATGGAAGACGGGCAGCTGATCCGGGATGCGGCCACGAAGCTCAACGGTATTCCCGGGGTCATCGTGCAGGGGCGATACGACGCGTGCACGCCGCCGCAGACGGCATGGGATCTGCATCGTGCCTGGCCCGAAGCGCACTTCGAGATGATCCCCGATGCCGGCCACGCGGCCAGCGAACCCGGCATCGTCGACGCCCTGGTGCGCGCCACCGACCGATTCGCCGACGCGTAACCCCCGGTGGTACCGGGCGGGGAGCCTGCGACGATAGTCTCGAAGCATGCTGCACGCCACCATCCGCCAGATTGAACAGGTTCAGGCCGAAGTTACGGGCGAGGGCCTGCCTGAGGTGCAGGAGAAGCTCGCGGCCGCGCGGCCTGAGGGTTTCGATCTCATCCTGGCGCCGGTGGCGATGCTGAAAGGGCAGACCGCGATCTCGGCCGTCGGTACCTATGCTCGTCGCGACGGGCTGCGTGAAATCGAAGCGGAGACGCTGGATCAGCTGCGCGCGCAGGTGCCCGACGGGTGGCAGCTGCTCAACGTGCGTCGAGACTGACCTCGGTAGGAGCGCGCGAACGAGGCGGCGCGTACGGTGAATTCTCAGTACAATCTGGATCAACGGATGCGTTGCGGGCTCGCTGATCGCGCGCGCTCCACCGCCCAACTGACGGACAGGAACCGCCGTGACGTTCAATGACAATGTGAGCATCGACACCAGCAAGGTCTCGAAGCGCAGCGGAGCCGCGAAGGGCGGCATGATCGCCGGCGGTGGCATCGGTATCGCCCTGCTGCTCGCGATCGGCTCGCAGCTGCTCGGGTTCGATCTCACACAGTTCGCTCCGGCGGTGCAGCAGGTCACCAGTGCCGGGCCGACTTCGGAGCAGGCCGTTGAAATCTCGGATTCGTGTAAGCATGGCGTTGACGCCAACACCGATGTCGAGTGCCGCATGGCCGCCACTGCCGACTCGCTCGATCGCTACTGGGCGACGCAGGTCGGCAACTACCGTGCCCCCGGCCCGGTAGTGCTCTTCAGCGGTCAGACGCAGTCGCCGTGCGGCACCGCATCGTCGGCGACCGGGCCGTTCTACTGCCCGGGTGACGAGACGATCTACGTCGACGTTGCGTTCTTCGACACGCTGAGCAAGGACTACGGCGCGTCAGACGGTTCACTCGCGCAGATGTACGTGCTCGCGCACGAATGGGGACACCACATCTCGAATTTGATCGGCTCGTTGCAGGGCGCCGGCCGAGAGACCGGCGCGTCGTCGGGTTCGGTGCGACTCGAGTTGCAGGCCGATTGCTTCGCGGGCGCCTGGGTACAGAATGCGTCGAACGTGACAGACGACAATGGGGTCTCGTTCTTGAAGCCCGTCACGCAGCGCCAGATTGCCGACGCGATGAGTGCGGCGGAAGCCGTGGGAGACGACCACATCATGGAATCGGCCGGGGTGCAGGTGAACCCCGAGCGCTTCTCGCATGGCACGTCGGAGCAGCGCCAGCGCTGGTTCATGACGGGCTACGAGAACGGCCCGACCGCCTGTGGCACCTTCGACGTGAGCGCTTCGCAGTTGTAAGTGCGGCAGCCCCGGGCATCTCGCCTGGGGCACCCGAGCCCGGTCGGGTCAGCGGCGCTTGCGTCGTTTGGCCTGCCGGGCTTCCGCTTTTTTGCGCTCGGCCTTCTCTTTGGCCGCCTGCAACTGTGCACCCCGAGAATTTGGCTTGAGCTTCGGCGCTTGCTTCTTCGGTTGCGTCTGCACGCGCGGCGTGCGGCGCGTCTGCTCGGCCTCGGCCTGCGCAGACTCGCGGGAGCTATTGGCCGTGCGGCCGCGCAGGATTCCGGCGAGGTGCTGCACCGTGTCGTCGTCGCGCTCGGTGCGCCAGACAGCCCAGACGACCGGACCGTCGAGCGGGGTGTCGCCCACTTCGGGGCGCACGGGGAGCACCACATGTTCGCGCTTGGAGACGAGGTGGCGAGCGAGCGGAATGGGCAGCAGGATCGCGCCCGCCCCGGTCGCGACGAGTGCGAGGGCCGCCCGAGGGTGCTTCGGCATCCACTCCGGGTTCTCCCAGGGCGCCGCCGCGGGCCAGGAGGCGTGGTGGTCGGGATGGTCGAGGAGCGTGACGAACTGGATCTCCGCGAGACTGACCGACTCTTGCTTCGCGAGTTCGTGATCGACGGGCACCACCAGGGCCATCGACTCCGCGTACAGCCGGATTGCGTGCCGCGTCTGCGGGGCGCCATCGGGGCCAGCGCCGGCTGAGGCGCCGGCGGGGCGGCCGTCGGGGGCCGTGCGCTCGATGAGCACGTCGCAGGCCTCCGCCGTGGCACGGGTGTCAGCATTGCGTGCGTCGAGGCCTGATCCGAAGGCGACCTCGAGCGGCACGAGTTCGAGCTTGCGCCCCGGCGTCGCCGCCTTCCAGCGTCGTGCCCATTTGCTCGGGGCGATGCCGCGGGCAAAGCCGAGCCTGATCGGGGTCGGAGCGCCGAGGGGCGCGCCGGCGTCTGCCGAGAGCGCTGTTGCGCCGGATGTGGGGTCGATCGTCGTGTCGCTCACAGCGCCACCTCTCCAAAAATCTCGTGCGTGTAGGGCAGACGGGCTGCCGAGAGGGCGATGCGATACTCGCCCGTGCGTGCAGCGCGCGCCGTGATCTCGGCCTGTGACACTGCGGCCGCGGTGCCGGCCCGGGCGGCTCCGGTGAGCCGAATGGGAGTGCCCTCTTCGGCGTAATGCGGCAGGGCGAGCTCTGCATGCCCCTGCGGGGGATTGCCGCTCGCCGGAATCACACGCCACCAGGGTACGGCGTGACCGTAGAGAGCCATCACCCGACCCACGGCACGCGGAGCCGAGGATCCGATCGCGATACCCACGTCGCCGTACGTCATGACGCGACCCGCGGGGATGCGCGTCACGACGTCGAGCACGGCTTCGACGAATTCAGCGGACGGCATGCGACCAGACTACGCGGTGCCGCCGACACTCGGACTCGTCGGGCCGCCCCACGCGCAGACTACGAGGTCGAGACCCCGAGCAACGAGCCGATCGTGTAGGTGACGGCGACCGCGATGCCGCCGAACACCAGCTGACGCACGGCGCCCATGATCCAATTGCGCTTCGTGAAGCGGGCGGCGAGCCCGCCCGCGATGAGCAGGCCGACGCCGCCGAACGCCAGGCCGAAGCCGAGCGTGCCGAAGCCGAAGATGAAGGGCAGAATCGGAATCAGTGCGCCGATGCCGAACGCCGCGAGTGACGAGAACGCCGCGACCCAGGGCGACGGCTTCTCTTCGGGGCTCACCCCGAGCTCGGAGAGCAGGTGCACGCGCACGGCCTGATCAGCATTCGCGTGGACCTGCTCCGCGGCGGTGACCGCGATGCCGGGTTCGACTCCCAAGTTCTCGAGCAGCGCGGTGAGCTCGGCTTTCTCGCCCTCGGGGTTGCGCAGGTGCGCCTCGCGCTCGGTGCGCACCTCGTGGTCGAGCTGCTCGTTCGCGGTGCGCACGGAGGTGAATTCGCCGAGCGCCATCGAGATGGCGCCGGCGATGAGACCGGAGATACCGGTGATCGCGACGATGTGCGGTGCCGCGCCCGCGGCCGCGATGCCGGCGATGAGGCCGAGGTTCGAGACGAGGCCATCCATCGCCCCGAAGACGCTGGCACGCAGCCAGCCCGACGTGACATCGGCGTGGCGATGATCGTACTCGTGCGGATTGGCGAGGTTGATGTCGCTCATGATTGCGTTCCCTTCGGCCCCTGAGTCGATGCCCGACCCGCTACCGTAGCAAGTTCTCGTCGCGAGGGAGAAGCCGGGTCGAGACCTCGTGCGACCCGCCTCCCGGAGTTCGAGGTCACGAACTTTTCGGTTGCGTCGGTGGCGCCCTCTACGCTGGAGAGGTGCGGCACGGGCCGCGAATCAGCGACAGGAGACTGCCATGACCGAAACCAGCGGACGCGTCGTGCCCACGGTCGGAGGCCGCGACCTCATCTTGGTGCGCTCCCTCGCGCTCTCCGACCACGAGGCCTGGCAGTTTCTCACCGACTCCGAGCTCACTGAGCAATGGTTCGGGCCCTGGGAGGGCGACGACCGGCCCGGGGGAGCCGTGCGCGTGCGCATGCGCTTCGAAGAGCACGAGCCGGCGATCAGCATGAAGATTCTGGCGTGCGACGAACCCCGCTTCCTCGCGTTGCAGGCGGATGCCGAGGTCGGCGGGTGGCGTCTCGAACTGCACCTCGAAGCCGATGGAGACGAAGACGCTCTGTTGACGTTCGTGCATCACCTCGACGCCGACGACGAAGTCGGTGAGATCGGGCCGGGGTGGGAGTATTACCTCGACCTGCTCGTCGCGGCGACCGAGGGCACCGAGCGGCCGGGGTGGGATCAGTACTACCCCGCGCTCCGCGAGGCCTACTTGGCGATGTGAGGGGCGAGGAGAGCACACGACATGGCCGTTGACTCATCGCCCGACGCCGTGACCTCGGGAGCCTCCGACCCGTCGGTCATCGCGTTTTGGGGTGCACGCCGCACGGATTCGCCCGGGCTGCCCGAACAGATCCCCGAGGTTTGGGCGTTCGGAGCGACGCCCGAGCACGCTGACGAGCTGCTCGATCTCGTGCTGGCTGGAGTGAAGACCGGCACCGCCTCGTCGCTCTGGGACTATGAGGCTACGGGCGATCCGGTGCCCGCTGTCGGGGACTACAGTGTCATTCTCGACGGGCGCGGGGTTGCCCGTGCGGTGCTCGTGACGACCGAGATCGAGATCGTGCCATTTGATGAGGTCACAGCCGAGCATGCGCATTCGGAGGGCGAAGGCGATCGTTCGCTGGAGTACTGGCGGGCCGCGCACGAGCGCTATTGGCGCGCCTACTCCGAGAATCCGCGGGGGTTCGCTGCCGATATGCCCGTGATCTGTGAGCGATTCACGCTTGTGTACCCCGCGCGCGGCTGAGGTTCGTCGACCGCGTGCATCGGTAGCGGCGGCGCTGCGGCCATCGCGGATCGATCTCGAGCAACGGCTGCACGTCGAACCCGAGACGGCGATAGAACTCGACCGCGTCATCGTCGGTCTCCGCGACGATCGATGCACTTGAGACAGACTCGGCGACGTGTGCGATGAGCGAGCGGCCGACTCCTCTGCCCTGTGCTGACTCCGCGACCGCGATGTACTCGAGTGTCGCTCGCTCGAGTGCATCGTGGTACGCCGCGAAACCGGTGAGCTCACCGCCCGCGTACCAGCCGAGCACCTGCAGCTCAGGCAGCTCCGCGCGAATGATGCGATCGAGTTCGTCTGCATCGACCTCGCAGGCGAGCCACAGCAGCGCCCGGAACGCCGGAGTCGCCAGGTCGTGTCGCTCGAGATGTCGGATCACCGTGCCAGAATATCGACCGGCGCACTCGGGTCGAGCAGCGTCGATCGAGGAGAGGGTACGGCATGCACGCAGCGGACTACTGGGACCTCATTCGGTGCGAACGGGCCGACCTGGCTGCCGCGGTCTCCAGCCTCACCGAGGCGCAGTGGGATTCGACGTCGCTCTGTGACGGGTGGACCATCGAGGAGGTCGTCGCGCACCTCACCGCTGCGGCGAATACCGGCACGGTGGCGTGGATCGTGAGTATCGTCCGCGCCGGGTTCGACCCGGCCAAGCACAACGATCGACTGATCGAGCGCTACCGCGGAGCGGATGCGCCCGGCACGCTCGCCCGCTTCCGGGATGCCGTGCCGAGCCAGGTTGCTCCGACCCGCGACTACGCCGCGTTCCTCGGCGAGGTCGTGGTGCACGGGCAAGACATCGCATTTCCGCTCGGCATCGCCCTCGAACCGCACCAGGCCGGGGTGCTGGAGGTTGCGCGCTTCTTCTCCACGCGCGACTTCGCGGTCAACAGCAAGAAGATGGTCCGCGGCCTGCGCCTCGTCGCGAGCGACGCCGACTTCGTCTCGGGAGACGGACCGGAGGTGAGCGGCCCCTTGCTGGCACTCGTCATGGTGATGGCGGGGCGCCCCGCGTTCCTCCCGCAGCTCTCGGGCCCGGGACTCTCGGAGCTGGCAGCGCGTTTGGGGCGGTAATCGCCCACGCATCACGCGTCAGGTGCCGCATCGGCGGCGCGGGCCGCCCGATTCGCGACCGTGCCTGCCGCGAGCAGCCACGCGAGCATCCAGGCGCACGACGACAGGATGCAGACGGTGATCACGGTGTTCGTCGCGGATTCCGAGACGCCCGCGAGGGGAAGGAAACCGCACCCTACCCCGATCACGGCACCGATCAATGCGCCGAGTGATCCGGAGCGCACCTGATTGCCCGCTGCTCGGTGCCCCGCCTCCCATGCGGCGTCGGAGGCGAGGGTCCAGCGGGTGCGGATGCCGAACGAGTTATTGCGGGGCAGTGAGCCACGTGCGGCGGATCGCCCCATCACCAGCAGCGCCGCACCCGCGAGCGCGAGCACCGCGGCCGAGCCCATCCCCAAGATCACGCTGCTGCTCATACATTCACCGTAACGCTGCCCTGCGGAGCTGCGGAAGCCCACTCCGCAGGGCGGCTACGGGCGAGCCCTACGCCGCGTCTCCCTGCACCGGGCCCTCGGTGTTCGGCTTCCAACCGAGCGCCGGCGCCACGTGCTCCGCGAACGCCTGCAGCACGTGCAGGTTGTACTCGGGGCCGAGCTGGTTCGGGATCGTGAGCATCAGGGTGTCGGCCGCCATGACGGCCTCGTCGGCCTGCAACTGCGCGATGAGCCGGTCGGGCTCGTCGGCGTAGGTCTTGCCGAAGGTTGAGCGGAATCCGTCGATGATGCCGACCTGGTCCATGTTTTCGCGCGAGCGCAGGCCGAAGTACGCCTCGTCCTCAGCGGTCACGATCGGGAACACGCTGCGGCTGACCGAAACACGGGGAGCGCCGGTGTGCCCGGCCTCGCGGTACGCCTCGCGATAGCGGTCGATCTGCTCGCGCTGCAGCACGTGGAACGGTTGGCCAGTGGCCTCGGTGAGCAGGGTTGAGCTCATGAGGTTCACGCCCTGACGGCCGACCTGCTCGGCGGATTCGCGCGATCCGGCACCCCACCAGATGCGGTCGCGCAGCCCCGGCGACCGCGGTTCGATGGCGAGTTTGCCGGGAAGGGCCATCTGCGGGTCGCTGTCGACGAGGGGTTCGCCGTCGATCGCGCGCAGGAAGAGGTCGAACTTGTCTCGGGCGAGGTCGGCGCCGCGGGGATCCTCGGATCCGCCGTAGCCGAACGCTTCGTAGCCGCGGAGGGCGGGCTCGGGGGATCCCCGGCTGATTCCGATCGCAATGCGCTGGTCGGCGAGCAGGTCGAGCGCCGCCAGCTCTTCCGCGAGATAGAGGGGGTTCTCGTAGCGCATGTCGATGACACCGGTGCCGACCTCGATGCGCTTCGTGCGGGCTGCCATGGCGGTCAGCAGGGGGATGGGCGACGCGGCTTGGCGCGCGAAGTGGTGCACGCGCACGGCGGCACCGTTCACGCCGATCTCGTCGGCGCCCTCGGCGATCTCGACGGTCTGCCGCAGCATGTCGCCGGCGGTGCGCACGCGCGAACCGGGAACGGGGCCGTAGTGCCCGAATGACAGGAATCCGAATGCTCTCATGCCCGGTATAACGGCGGGCGACGAAGTATATTCCCGCGCATATAGTTCGGGATCGCCGGGCGCCGAGCGATCCGCCCCGACCGCCGCCGCACCCCGCTGCCCCGCCGTGCCCGCCCACCGAAAACGGCACCAGGGGGCCACCCGCGTCGGTACCGGGGCACGATCCGCATCGGCGCGCCCGCTCGTAGCTTCGAAGCATGCAGATTCAACCGAGCGACATGGGAATGGTCGCGCTCGTCGCGAACCTCGGCAAGCACTACGGCGACGGCGAGCAGCGGGTGCGCGCGCTCGACGACGTCTCCATCGGCATCAAGCGCGGCCAGTTCACCGCGATCATGGGGCCGTCGGGGTCGGGCAAGTCGACACTGATGCACGTCATGGCGGGTCTCGACACCGCCTCGACGGGGCGCGTCTGGCTCGGCGACGACGAGATCACCGGCCTGAACGATGCCGCGCTCACGCAGCTGAGGCGGCGCCGGATCGGTTTCGTCTTTCAATCATTCAACCTCGTGCCCACCCTCGACGTGCGCGGCAACATCCTGCTGCCGTTCCAACTCGATGGCGTCGCACCGGATCGCGCCGAAATCGAGCGCATCGACGCACTGCTGCACGGTCTCGGGCTCGCCGACCGCGCCCATCACCGCCCCCACGAGCTTTCGGGAGGTCAGCAGCAGCGTGTCGCGATCGCCCGCGCCCTCGCGACCCGCCCCGACGTCATCTTCGCCGACGAACCCACCGGGGCCCTCGACTCCCGCACGGGCCGCGACGTGCTGCGCCTGCTGCGGTCGGCGGTCGACCACTCCGGGCAGAGCATCGCTATGGTGACGCACGATCCGATCGCGGCGAGCCACGCCGACCGCATCCTCTTTCTCGCCGACGGGCGCATCGTCGCCGACCGCGGCGCAATGACCGCGGCGCAGATCTCCGAGACGATGCTCGGGCTCGAAGCGACGCAGGATGCTCCGGGAGTCGCCTCATGATGCGCCGGGGCCGGGGCCGGGGCGCGGCATCGAGCCGGGGCCGTGGCCGCACGCGAGTCCACACCGGCGGTCGGATACGCGAGCACGCGGCGACCATTATTGTCGCGGCGCTCGCGACCCTGTTCGCGGTCACCCTGATTCTGGGCACCGGGGTGCTGACGGCCGCGCTCGATCCCGAACTCATCGAGCAGTCGGGCACGTTTCGCGTCGTGCTGCTGATGGTCAGTGCGATCTTCGTACTCATCGCGCTGTACGTCGGCGCGGTCGTCACCGCGAACACATTCGCGACGGTCATCGCCGGGCGCGTGCGCAGCATTGCGCTGCTGCGGTTGCTCGGTGCGACGTCTCGCTACGTGCGCGTGCGGGTCGCGGGGGAGGGCCTCATGATGGGGGCGCTCGGATCGCTGCTCGGGTTCGTGGTCGCCGAGGCACTCGTCGCGGTGCTCACCGGCTTCGGCCCGGCGTGGGGGTGGCTGCCGCTTGGCCGCGAGTACCCCCTGCTCGATCCGCTCGCGCTCGCCGCAGTCGTGATCGTGACGCTGACCACGTGGCTCTCCGCCTGGGTGGGCACGCGTCGCGTCGCCGGCGTCTCGCCGATCGCGGCGACGGGAGCCGCGGTGGAGCCTGCGCCGTCGGCCGCGCGTGAGCGGACGGGACGCACGGTGTGGGCGCTGATCCTCATCGCCACCGGCATCGGCTGCCTCGCACTCGGGCTGCTCGTCGGCATGGTGACCCCGTTGGGGCTGTTCGTCGCGTTTCTCGGCGGGCTCGGCTCGTTCACGGGCATCGTGGTCGGTGCGCACCTCATCATGCCGACGCTGCTGCGGGCGACGGGTCGTCTGCTCGGCGGCAGCCCGACGGGTCGGATCGCCGCAGCGAATGCCGTCCGCACCCCCGATCGCAGTGCCCGTTCGACGATCGGTCTCGTGATCGGGGTGACACTCGTGACGATGTTCGCGGTGGCGCTCGAGAGCTACCACTCGATGACACTCCGGGCGTTCGCGAACGATCCGGCGCTCGCCGACACGCTCGATCAGACCCTCGCGATCACCACGGCCATTTTCACGGGACTCGTCGGATTCTCCGCCGTGATCGCCGCCGTCGGGCTCGTGAATACGCTCTCGCTCAGCGTGCTGCAGCGCACCCGCGAACTCGGCCTGCTGCGCGCGCTCGGCTTCACCGGCGGTCAGGTGCGGCGCATGATCATGGCGGAGAGTGCGCAGATGACACTCGCCGCGCTCGGCTTCGGCCTGGGGCTCGGCATTCTCTACGGTTGGGTGGCGGCGCAGTCACTGCTCGGTTCTCAGGCCGGCATCGCACCGCCCACGATTCCCTGGCCGGTGCTGGCGGGGATCGTGGCGTTCGGGATCGCGCTCGCGATCATCGCCGCGGCGGCTCCGGCGAGGCGCGCAATTCGGCTCTCTCCGGTCGCCGCGCTGGGAGTGGAATGATCGGGTGTCGTCGCGCGGGGCAGGGGTCTGTGCGCGAGGCGATTGAGCGGAGAGTGAACGCTCGGCGCGACCCGCAGAAATGTCGGCGGCGAGGTCTAGGCTTATCGCCATGACCGTTGTGATTGACCCTGCTTTCGATCCCGTCCCTTCTCTCTCCGCGAGCGCTGACGTGCGCGTCGTCGCGGGCGCCGCATTCGACGGCGCCGCTGCCGTCGCGAGCTTCGTCCCCAGCGAGGGCGACCTGCCCGAGACGCTCGGCGGCGTCACGCGTGACGCGCTCGCCGCAGCCGGCTTCACCGGTGCGAAGAACCAGACCCTTGTGCTGCCCGGCGAGCAACTGCGCGTGCTGGTCGGCACCGGCTCGGGCATCGAGTCGGCCGCTCATCTGCGCGACGCGGTCGCCGCGTTCACGCGCGCCGCTCGCGAGGTCGCCGACCTCGGCGTTGATGTCACCGAGGTGCTCGCAGGCGCGGCCCAGCTCGGCGCGGCCGATGCGGCGCTCGCCGTCACCGAGGGCGCGATTCTCGCGCGGTACCGCTACGACGCGCTGAAGGGCGACGCGCACACCGTGGCACTCGCCTCCCTCGCGATCGGCGTGACCGAAGCCGACGCCGAGGCCGCCCGCTCGGGGGTCGCGCGCGGCCTGATTCTGGCCCGTTCCGCGAGCATCGCACGCGATCTCGCGAACACCCCACCGCGCCACCTGAGCGCCGAGAAGTTCGCCGAGGTCATCGAGCGCCTCGCGCCCGACTTCGGCCTCGAGGTCGAGGTCTTCGACCGTGCCCAGCTCATCGAGCTCGGCGCCGGCGGTCTGCTCGGCGTCAACGCGGGCAGCATCGAAGAGCCGCGCATGATCAAGGTTTCCTACCGCCCCGCCGATGCCGACGGGCACCTCGCGCTCATCGGCAAGGGCATCATGTACGACTCGGGCGGCATCAGCCTGAAGCCCTCGAACGCGATGCACGCAGCGATGAAGTTCGACATGATGGGCGCGGGCTCCGTGTTCTCGTCGATGACCGCGCTGCGCGATCTCGGCGCGACGACGGCTGTGACCGGCTGGCTCATGTGCACCGACAACATGCCCTCGGGCAGCGCCACCAAGCTGGGCGACGTGCTCACCATTCGCGGCGGCAAGACCGTCGAGGTGAAGAACACCGACGCCGAGGGGCGCCTGGTCATGGCCGACGGCCTCGTGCTCGCCACCGAAGACCGCGCAATCGCCGATCGTCGCCCCGACGCGATCGTCGACATCGCCACGCTCACCGGTGCCGCGATGGCGGCGCTCGGCACGCGCACCGCGGCGATGCTCGCCAACGATGACGACGTGGCAGCGCAGCTGCAGGCGGCGGCAGACGCGACCGATGAGAACATCTGGCGCTTCCCGCTCGACCACCGCTACCGCGAGCAGCTGAAGTCGAACGTCGCCGACCTCTCGAACATCGGCGGGCAGTACGCCGGTGTGATCCTCGCCGCTCTGTTCCTGAACGAGTTCGTCGATGGTACCCCCTGGGGTCACCTCGACATCGCCGGCACCATGCAGGCCGAAAGCGACGACCTGTGGCGCTCGGTCGGCTCCACCGGCTTCGGTGCTCGCCTGCTCGCCGAGTACGCCTGCAACTTCGCGCCGTCTGCCGGCGCAGCAACGAAGGAGTAACCCGGTGGCCCGTTCTGTGCTCGCTGACCGCGACGCCTACGTCAGTGCGTTCGCCGACTTCGTCTCGGCGTCGCCGAGCTCGTACCACGCCGCTGGTGCGCTCGCCGAAACCCTCGCGAAAGCCGGTTTCGCCGATCACGACGAAACGCAGGGGTGGGCTCCGCTCGAGGCGGGCGGTCGCGGCTTCGTGCGGCGCGACGGTGCAGTGATCGCTTGGCGCGCCGGGGCCGACGTCGATGCGCTCAGCCCGGTGCGCGTGCTCGGCTCGCACACCGACTCGCCGGGGATCGTCGTGAAGCCCGAACCCGACTTCACCGCCGACGGCTGGGCGCAGGTCGGCGTCGAGGTCTACGGCGGGCCGCTGCTCACCTCGTGGCTCGACCGAGACCTCGGGTTCGCCGGGCGCATCGTCACCCGTGACGGTGCCGAGCACCTGGTGCGCACCGGCGCGGTGGCGCGCATTCCGCAGCTCGCGATCCATCTCGACCGCTCGCAGAACGCAGAGCTGTCGCTCGACAAGCAGCGGCACACGCAACCCATCATCGGCCTCGCCGGCGAAGAGCTGTCGGTGCTCGCCCTGCTCGTACGCGAGCTCGGCGGCGGTCGCTCGGGTTCCGGGCGCGGCCGCGCGGCCGCGCGATCGGCAGCGCGCGCAGCGCTCACCGTCGACGACCTCGTCGGTCTCGACGTGCGCCTCTACGACACGCAGGCGCCGCAGCGCATCGGCGCCAACGCAGAGCTCTTTGCGTCACCGCGTCTCGACAACCTCAGCTCGACCTACGCCGGTCTTGCCGCTCTGCTCGAGACCGAACCCGAACCCGGCACGATCTCGATGATCGCTGCATTCGATCACGAAGAGCTGGGCTCGAATACGCGCTCGGGCGCAGCCGGCCCGTTCCTGTCAGACGTGCTCGACCGTCTCCGCCTCGGGCTCGGCGCGACCGGAGAAGACGCTGCACGCGCCCTGGCGGGTTCGTGGTGCTTGTCGGCCGACGCCGGTCACTCGGTGCACCCGAACTACAGCGAGAAGCACGACCCGCGCGTGCGACCGCTCGCCGGTCGCGGGCCCATGCTCAAGCGCAACGCCAACCAGCGCTACGCGAGCGACGCGCACGGAGCCGCGCTCTGGAGCCGACTCAGCGCCGACGCGGAAGTGCCCACGCAGGAGTTCGTGTCGAACAACACGGTGCCCTGCGGGTCGACGATCGGACCGATCACGGCGACGCGCATCGGCATTCGCACCGTCGATGTGGGCGTACCGCTGCTCTCGATGCACTCCGCGCGCGAGCTCGCGCACGTCGACGATCTCTACGGTCTGGCGAAGGTCACCAGCTCCTTCTTCCAGCGCGCATGAGTCACTGCATCGGCGGCCGGAGGCCTGCGCGCGCTCGCGCGTGATGCCATTTCGGTCGCCGATGCGCAATCCCACCAACTGATCTGCGCGTGATCGGCCGTTTCTCTGCCCGAACCTGGAGTGATTCGCTAGGATCGTGCTATGAGCGAGATGCAGCAGTCGGAGAACGGGGGCGTCGCCCTTTCCAAGAACAAGCTGATGCCCGACGTTCAGCGCATCGGCACTCGCGACATCGAAATCACCTACCTCGGCAAAAATGCCGACGGGCTGCCCACCTGGATCATGTGGAACGCAGCCGAACCCATGCTCATGGGCATGCTGCGCCAGGGCAAGATGGGGTACCACTTCGAACAGCGCACCAGCTCAGGCGTGCTGCTGCTCGAGAACATCTCGCTCAGCCGCGTACAGCGCGCCCTCGGCGGTTTCTGACCCGCATCGAACGCGCCTGCGCCTGCACTGGTTGAGCGGGCTGCGCCTGCGCCGGTTGCGGCCGCGCCCACACTGTCTTGCGGTGTCGTGCGCTCGCCGAGCCCCTCTCATCTCGCCGAACGCTCGCGATGTGCGCGTGCAGATGGCGACTTCGGAGGGGCTCGCGTCGCGCCTCGCGCCTCCTTGCCTGGCCCTCGCGTGTGGCTGCGCTCGTCTCGAATGACCATGCCCGTCTTGAGTGGCCGTGCCCGTCCCGAGTGACCGCTTCCATGCGTCATGAAGGCGGTCGCTCACGAAATGGGCGGTGGTTCGCATGGGAGAGGGCGCTGACGAACCCGTTGAACCTTTACGCACGGCTCTTCGCTGCCTCGCGCTCGTTGACTTCCGCCGAGCGCCTCCTATCTCGCCGAACGCTCGCTATGTGCGCGGGCAGAAAGGGTGCGCTCGGCGACTTCGGAGGGGCTCGCGCCAGTGGACCCGCAGGCTTCCCCACTCAAGTGACCGTCCTCGCACCGAGTGACCGCTGCTCGGGGCCATGCGAGCGGTGGGTCGCGAGCCTCGCATCCGCGCCGCGACGTGCAACGCGCTGGGGCGCGGCGCCCGGCGTCAGGCTCGGACGAGCACGCGGCCCAGCGTGCGCGCGTAATCCTCCTTGATGACGTCGTAGTGCGTCCACGAGTCGAGCGCGCTGACCCCCGGCAGGGCGCGCATCGCGTCCATCACGGAGAGCAGGTGCGCGGGCGACGGCCCCACCATCGTCGCGATGAAGTCGAAGCTGCCGTGCGCGCGCACCGCGAAGTCGATGTCGGGGGAGTCGACGATGTACTGGCGCACGGCCGCCGGGTCACCGTTCACGGTGATGCCGACGCCGATCGCGATGCGGCTGCGCAGAATGCCGCCCGACTTGATCGTCGAGATGCGAATCACGCCGGCGTCGATGAGGCGGTGCACGCGGGCCCGCGCCGATGACGGGGAGAGATGCACGGTCTCGGCGAGGGCGCGGTAACTGGTGCGCCCGTCTTGCTGCAGCACGGCGATGAGTTCGTAGTCGATGCGATCCAGTGCGATATCTCGCTTGTCTTCAGACACGAAGAATCCCTTGAACACCTCGACGTAGGTCGACACGATGACGCGGCGCACCCCTGGCAGCGCCCGCACGAGGTCGAGCACGTCGTGCAGTTCGGAGCTGTCGCCGTGCCGAGTTTCGAAGACGAGCGGGAGTGGCCCGCTCGCCATCGACACAAAAACGGCGTCGGGGAGCTCGGCGATGCGGCGCGCGATGGGCGCGACCGGCCCGTCGACCTCGGCCTTCGCGTGCACCAGCAGGTTGTGGCCGACGAACCCGGGGTCGAGTGCGGCGACGATGCGCAGCCCGCCGCTCTCCGTGAGCAGTCGGAGGCGTGCGGCGATGAAGTCGCGCGTCACCCCGAGCTGCACCGCGAGCGCCTGCGTACTCGCGCGCCCGTCGCTCTGCAGCGCGCGGATGAGCGCGGCATCGAAGTCGTCGAGTTCGCTGACACGCTGCTGGCTACGCGCCGGCTCGGCGCGTCGGGTGATCGGCTGCATGGGTCGCTTTCTGCAGGTGCCGAGTCTCGCGCACTGCAGAAACCAAAATACGCGGAACCGGGCAATCTTGCACGCGAATCAATGGCAAATGCCACATCCCCACGCACGTATTCGGACGCATCTCGTGCACGTGGACGCGATTCGTCGGTAATTGGGGCGAAATCCACGATGCATCCGCGCGCGAATGTCGTCGGTCTGACCTACAGTCGAGGCAGTTGCGCGCGAAGTGCGCCGTCCTTAAGCAAAGGAGCTTCCATGTCCACAGCCACCGCCCCGGTGAATTCTCACCGCAGAGCGCTGAAGTCCGGTTTCGCCGCCGCCGTCGGCACCACCATCGAGTGGTATGACTTCTACGTCTACGCGACCGCCGCAGCCATCGTCTTCCCGAGCGTGTTCTTCCCCGAACTCGACCGCGGTCTCGGCACTCTCGCGTCGTTCGGCACGTATGCGGTCGCTTACTTCGCCCGCCCGCTCGGCGGCATCATCTTCGGGCACATCGGTGACAAGCTCGGCCGCAAGCCGGCGCTGACCATCACACTGCTCGTCATGGGCATCGCCACGACGCTCGTCGGTGTGCTGCCCGGCTACGCCACCATCGGCATCTGGGGCCCGATCCTGCTCATCGTGCTGCGCATCGCTCAGGGCCTCGCCGTCGGTGGCGAGTGGGGCGGCGCAAGCCTCATGGCCGTGGAGAGCGCTCCCGAGAAGTTCAAGACCTTCTACGGCGGCTTCACGCAGCTCGGCAACCCGCTGGGCGCCCTCCTGTCGTCGGGTGCCTTCTGGGTGCTCGCCGCGATGGGCGACGACGTGCTGCTCAGCTGGGGCTGGCGCATCCCGTTCCTCTTCAGCATCGTGCTCATCGGTGTCGGCTTCTGGGTGCGTTACCGCGTCGAGGAGACCCCGGTGTTCGAGGCCAAGATCGAGGGTCAGCAGCAGTCGACTCCGCTCCTGTTCGCGCTGAAGAACAACTGGTGGCCGATGCTGCTCGGGTTCTGCATCATCGCGATGGCGTCGGGCGGCTACGTGCTCGCCACCACGTTCGTGCAGAACTACGCGACGAGCCCCGAGATCGGCCTCACCGCCAGCGTGATCATCGGCGCGATGTTCATCGCATCCCTCGTCGAGACGATCGTGACCCTGCCGCTCGCGTGGCTCGGCGACAAGATCGGCGCGAAGACGATCATGATTCTCGGGTCGGGCCTCTCGCTCGTCGCGGTGATCCCGCTCGTGCTCTTCATCGATGCGCACAACGTCGCGATGATCTTCCTGTTCGTCTCGGTGCTGCGTCTGACCCTGAGCGGCGCCTGGGCTCCGCTGTCGACGCTGATGGCTCAGATGTTCCGCCCGCAGTCGCGCTACACCTCGATGTCGCTGTCGTACGGCATCGGCGCCGCGGTCTGGGGTGGCCTGTCGCCCACGATCGCGAGCGGTCTGCTGGCAGCGACCGGCAACTTCTGGTCGGTCATCGCATTCTTCGGTGTGCTGGCTGCGCTCGCGATCCTCGGCACGATCTTCGCGCCGCAGCACTCGGACACCGCTCCCGCGACGGCCTCGCTCAAGGCTCGCCTCGACACCACCGCTGTACCCACCTCCAACCGCTAGTCGGTTGGACGCATCACTGAACACCCACTGAAGGAGTAGCCCCGTGCGACAGCTCGCCACCTACGACGCCCGCGATTCGATCCCCACGATCGTCACCGCGCAGCGGATCCTGACCGTCGACACCGAACGCCCGGAGGCCGAGGCGTTCCTGACCGCCGGCGGGCGCATTCTCGCCGTCGGTTCCGTCGCGGACGTCGAGGCGGCGGCTGCCGACGCGGGGCTCACTCCCGAGCGGGCCGACTACCCGGACGCCACCATCGTGCCCGGCTTCATCGACCCCCACGCGCACCCGCTCATGTACGGGCAGATGCTCACCTGGATTGACATCTCGCCGGCGAAGGCCGGGTCGATCCCTGAGATCGTCGCGCTCATGCGCGAGGGAGCGGCGAAGCTGCCCGCGGGCGCGCCGATTCGCGGCTACGGCTACGAGCAGCGCAATCTGACCGAGCGCCGCCACCCCACGCGCCAGGAGCTCGACGAGATCGCGACCGACCGCGAGGTGTACATCATGAACGCGTCGGGTCACGGCGGCGTCGTGAACACCTTCACGTTCGAGAAGTTCGGGATCACCCGCGATACCCCGAACCCCGAGGGTGGCGAGTTCTTCCGCAACGCCGACGGCGACCTCACCGGCGAACTGTCTGACGCCGCGTGCAACGTGCTCACCGGCCTGCACGGCGTGAAGATCGGGCACCACGGCCCCAACTTCCACCTCGGCGACGAGCCCGCAGAGCACCAGCGCCAGCTCGACCTGGTGCAGCGCGAATTCCTGCGCGGCGGCGTCACGGCGATCGGCGACGCCCAGGTGTCGAAGCGCGAGTTCGCGGCGTACCTCGAGGCGGCCGACCGCGGCGCGCTCGACATGCGCGTCTCCATGTACTTCCTGTCGCACCTGCTCGACCAGGTGCTCGACCTCGGTCTGACCGGCCCGTTCGGCAACCCGTTCCTCGCCGCGACCGGCATCAAGCTGTACGCCGACGGCACGCTGGGCGGCTGGACCGCCTACTTCCCGGAGGGCTACGTGGGCGACCCGTGCCGAACCGGCCAGCTCTACCACGAGCCGCGCGAGTACACCGAGCTCGTCAGCAAGGCGCACGCCGCCGGCCTGCAGACCGCCACCCACGCGCAGTCGCCGACCGCCATCAAGCTCGTCGTCGACGCGATCGAGCAGGCGCTCATCGAGCGGCCTGACGCCGACGCGCGTCACCGCATCGAGCACTGCGGGCTGCCCACGCCCGAGGAGATCACGCGCATGGCGCAGCTCGGCATTCGCCCGGTGAACCAGACTCAGCACTACTACAACTGGGGCGAGGGCGTTGAGCAGGCGATCGGCACCCCGGGCGAGCGCTTCAACCCGCTCGGCGAGTTCATCGAGGCCGGCGTGCCGGTCACGATCTCGTCGGATGCCCCCGTCGCCGAGCCTCGCCCGCTCGAGGCGATCCAGGCCGCTGTGACCCGCGTGACCCGCCGCGGCGCGCAGCTCGGCCCCGACTCGCTGCGCATCAGACCCGAGGCCGCCCTGCGCGGGCACACCCTCGAGGGTGCGATCTCGCTGGGCCGCGAGAGCGAGCTCGGTTCGATCACCGCCGGCAAGCGCGCCGACTTCGTGGTGCTCGGCGCCAACCCGCTGACGGTCGACGGCGCGGAGATCTCGCAGATCCCCGTTCGTGAGACCTGGGTCGACGGCAGCCGCCGCTTCGCCGCCGACGAGGCACGCTGATGACCGCCGTCACTGAGACCGCGGTCAAGCGCACCACCGGCTGGGTCGTCATCGAGGCCCTGCACGGTTACGGCGTCGACACGGTGTTCGGTATTCCGGGCACGCACAACCTCGAGCTGTACCGTCCGCTGAGTGCACTCGGGATCCGCCCGGTCACCTCCCGCCACGAGCAGGGCGCGGGCTACGCCGCCGACGGCTGGTCGCTGCAGACCGGGCTGCCGGGCGTCGTGATCACGACGAGCGGCCCCGGGCTGCTCAACGCCCTCTCGGCCGCGGGCACCGCGTACTGCGAGTCGCGCCCCATGATCATCGTGTCGCCGGGCCCGGCCCGCGGCGCGGAGTTCGCCGATGTGGGCACGCTGCATGAGACGAAGGATCAGCTCAGCGCTGCCTCGGCGATCGTCGAATGGGGTCGCCGCGTGCAGACCGCGGCCGAGGCCGTCGACGCCGTGCACGACGCGTTCGAGCTCTTCGCCACCGGGCGCCCGCGCCCGGTCTACCTCGAGATTCCGCTCGACCTGCTCGAAGAGGAGACCGACCTCGACGCCGCCGCACTCGCGCCGCGCGTATTCGCTCCGGTACCCGCAGCTGACGCCGCGCAGGTCGCGGCCGCGGCCGCACTGCTCGCCGCGGCACGGGAACCCGTGATTCTTGCGGGCGGCGGATCGCGCGGGGCGGGGGAGCAGCTGCGCGCGCTCTCCGAGCGCATCGGTGCCCCGGTGGTCACGACGCTGAACGCGAAGGGCGTGCTCGACGAGTCGCACCCGCTCGCGATCGGGTCGAGCCTGCGTCTCGCTGCAGCGCGCTCGCGTGCCCAGCAGGCCGACGTGCTGCTGGTGGTCGGCTCGAAGCTCGGTGAGGCCGAGCTCTGGGTCGAGCGCCTCGAGGCGCAAGGCCGCGTGATCCGCATCGATCTGCTCGAATCGCAGTTGCCGAAAAACCAAGAGATCGAGATCGGTCTTGTCGGCGACGCGGCCGCGACGCTCGACGCGCTGCTCGCGGAGCTCGACGGCATCGCGACCGAGCCCGCCGTGATCGTCGCCGCCAGGGCTCGCGCGGAGGCGTCCGTCGCCGAGACGATCGCCCAGGTGCGCGCCGAGTCGGCCGAGCTGTCAGAGGCGAACACCGTACTCGCCGAGCGCATCGCGGCGGCACTGCCCGCCGATGCGATCGTGGCGACCGACTCGTCGCAGATCGCCTACTGGGGCCTGCTCAACACGCTGCGCGTCGCGCAGCCGAACTCGACGCCGTACATGGCGACGTACGCGACCCTCGGGTACGGTCTGCCGGCGGCGCTCGGGGCCCGCATCGGGGCTCCGGATCGCCCGGCGTTCGTCGTGGTCGGCGACGGTGCGCTGATGTTCTCCATGCAGGAGTTCATCACCGTCGTCGAGCAGCGCCTCGACGTCACCGTGATCGTCGTGGATAACGGCGGCTACGCCGAGATCAAGCAGAACGAGGCCGACGCGGGCATCGCGCCCGTGGGCGTCGATCTTGTGCAGCCCGACTGGGCCGCCGTGGCGACCGCGTTCGGCGGCACCGGCCGACGCGCGTCGACGGGTGCCGAGCTCGCCGACGCGATCGCAGCCGCGACGGCCGGCGGTGGGCTGCAGCTAATCCATATCGACCAGGCGGCCTTCACCGCCTAACCGTTTCGGGGCGGGCCCTGCCCCCGCTCGGCCCGCCCCGAATCTCACCGCGATCCGGAACCGCACCGACCCGGATCGCCACCCCGAACCCCGGTACCGACCCCGACCCGGCGCGGCAGCGACCCGCGCGGAAGCGAGCACCCCATGTCAGCGACCCCCGCCCCCCGCATCGCGGTCTACACCGACACCGACGACACCGATGTGGCCGCGGGCGTGCGGCTGCTCGAAGACGCCGGATTCACCGTGCGCCTGCTCGAGACCCGCGACCCCGCCGAGATCATCGCGGGCGCCAGTGACGCCGAGGTGCTGCTGCCCGGCTACGCGTCGATCACCCGCGAGATCATCGAGGCACTGCCGAATCTGAAGGTCATCGCGCTCATGTCGATGGGTTTCGACTACGTCGACCTCGACGCAGCCACCGAGCGCGGTGTCTGGGTGACGAACGTGCCCGGTGCCGCCACCGAGGAGGTCGCGACGCACGCGCTGGCGATCCTGCTCCACGCGACCCGGCAGCTGCCGTTCTACCTCGCGTCGGCGACTCCGGCCAACTGGAACTCGCGCGCCGAGGTGGCCCCGCCGCGCCTCAGCGAGACCACCCTGGGTATCGTCGGCCTCGGCAAGATCGGGCGAGAGCTCGCGCGGCTCGCGGGCCCGCTCTTCGGTCGCGTACTCGGGTACGATCCGCTGCTGCCTGATACGCCGGAGATCCGCGCCGATCTCGACGCACTCGGTGTGACCCGCACCGACCTCGACACCGTGCGCCGCGAATCGCACGCGCTGTCGCTGCACCTGCCCCTCACTCCCGAAACCGAGCGCATGGTCGACGCTGCGTTTCTCGCCGACATGCCCCGCGGATCGGTACTCGTGAACGTGTCGCGCGGCGCCCTGATCGACGAACCGGCGCTGGCCGCAGCCCTCGACGCCGGGCAGCTGTCGGCTGCCGCGCTCGACGTGCTCGCGGAAGAGCCGCCCGCTCCCGGCAACCCGCTCGTCGGCCGCAACGATGTCGTGCTCACGCCGCACATCGCCTATTTCTCGGCCCGCACGGAAACCGAGTACGTGCGCATCCAGGCCCAGAACGCCGCGACCTACGCCGAGACGGGAGCGCCGGACTCGCCCGTCAACCGGGTCTCCTGAGCGACGCGCCGCGATCCGGCGCCCGCTTTCCGCCCCACCCTGTTTGCCGCCCGCCCTGCGCCCCATCAGTGACGGGGCTGCTCGACCGACCCCGCATATCTCGAAAGGACCCGTCATCGTGACCGAACTCACCGCCGAACTCACCGCCGAGGCGAAGCGCACCGCGCAGACCTGGATCGACGACCACCTGCAGCAGCTCACCGAGTGGCACACGCACATCTGGGAGCTCGCGGAGCCGGCTTGGCGCGAGTACCGCTCGCAGCAGTGGTACGTGGAGCGCCTCCGCGCCGAGGGGTTCGACGTCGAAGACGGCTCGGCGGGCATGCCGACCGCGTTCAGCGCGCGCTGGTCGAACGGTGACGGACCCACCCTGCTCACCTACGCCGAGTACGACGCCGTGCCCGGCAACAGCCAGGCCGCAACCACCGCCGAGGCTCCGCGCGAGGGGCTCTCGCGCTTCGCCCCCGGCCACACCGACCCGCACTCGGTGCTCGGCATCTCGACGCTCGCCGGCGTGCTCGCCACGAAGCACGCGATGGAGCAGCACGGCATCACCGGCACCCTCCACTACACCGGAGAGCCCGCCGAGAAAATGCACGGCTCGAAGGTCGTGCACGGCCTGCGCGGCTACTACGACGACGCCGACGCCATCGTGTCGTTCCACCCGTTCTACATGCTGCCGCTCTGCAACACCGCGCGCTGGGACACCCAGTGCGGCGCGTACTACAGCAAGGTCTACTCGTTCGTCTGCGACCACCCGGAGCAATGGCAGCTTTCGAGCGCCGACCCGAACTCCCCGATCCCGGCATCGCACTCGGCCGCCCGCGCGCCCGGAGCCAACCTGTCGCTCGTGCAGATGTACTCGGCGTCGCGCAGCATGCTTGACGCAATGCTGCCCGCGGCGGGCGGGTGGAGCTTCTCCGACGCGATCCTGAGCGACGGCCAGGCCACAGCCGACAACCTGCCGCAGCGCGTCGCCCGGATCCAGCTCTCGTGGCGCACGCCCGACATCGAAATGGCCGAGCACATCCTCGCCGTGCTCGACCGCAACGCGGCCGCGGCGGCGACGATGGGTCACTGCGAACTCGAAGAGCGGTGGATCGCCCGCAGCCGCCCCGGCCGCACCAACCACGCGATGGCGACGGTGCTGTTCGAGAACCTCTCCGAGGTCGGGGCGCCCTCCTACGGGCCCGAGGCGATCGGGGTGGCGCAGGAGGTGCAGCGCTCGCTCGGGCTCACGCCGAGTGAGCGCCCGTTCCTCGCCGAGACCGAGCAGCTCGTCACCCCGCAGGAGGCCGAGCGCGGGCTGCGCGAGCACATGCCCGCCTGGCAGCGCAACTGGACCAGCGACGACTACGTCGAGATGAGCCACTATGCGCCGCTCGTGCGCTTCTACGTGTCGCGCCCGGCGCTGCAGCCCGTGCCCGGAGCCGGCCCGTACCCGTCGTGGGTGATGAACGCGCTCGGCGGCATCCCCGAGACGATCGCGCCGACGATTCTGACGGCGGGCAAGACGGTTGCCGGCACGTTCCTCGACCTGCTGACAAAGCCTTCGGTGTTGGAGGAGGCGCAGCGCGAGTTCGCCGAGCGCACCGCCGCCGAGCCGGTGCCCGCGCTGCTGCCAGCCGACTTCGAGCCGCCGATCGACCTCCCCTGGCCTGACTACCGCGCCGACCTCGCCGGGACGCACGAGCACCGCCACTGGTAGGTCGAGGCGCCGTCTGCTTGGCGGTTGTCTCGGCGAGTCGTGCCAGATCGCCTCGTCGAACCCCTCCGAAGTTGCCGAGCCCCTCCCTTCTGCGCGTGCAGATTGGAGGGGCTCGGCAACTTGAGAGGGGCTCAGCGTGTGAATCGCGTGCTCTACGCGCCCGACGCGTCTGGGCTATGGCCGGGCACGTCACCCCCGTGTTCATGCGCGTGCCCGCCACCCCCGTGCCCGTGTTCACAGGTGCAGCCCGCGCCGCCGGCGGCGCCACCGACGCAGCACGCGCCACCGCCCTTGGGCTGCGAGCGCGGGGCGTCGAGCGACGGGTTGCGGTCGAAGAACCCGAACGGCTTGAGCGTGAACGCGACCTTGTCGACCGGCATGATCGGCCAGTCTTCGGCGCGCGTGATGTGGTGGATGCCGAAGACGTACCAGAGCACCACGTCGGTGTCGACGAGGTTCTCGTCGTCGGCGATCCAGGCGCTCATGCCGTTGCCCTGGTCGTTCGCCGATTGGGTGGGGTAGTCGCCGGCCGGCCACATCTCGGTGTCGTGGTGCTGCGTCACCCAGAGCGTGTTGCCGATGACGGGGTTGCGGCGCAGAATCGGCGACGACTCGTCGAACATGGCCGGGAACGAACCGGTGGGTACGAGCTTGTACGCGGTCGGAGCGCCCCACGCGTTGAGGCGGTTGGGGTTCTGCACCTTCCACGCGCGCTGCCGATCCCAGCTGTACAGGCGCCCGGCGTCCTTCTCCGACGCGATCACGGTGCCCCGCGTGTTCAGGTCGAGCCCGAACGGGTTCGCGTCGCTGATGGGCGCTGGGAGCGAATCGGATTCGACGACGGTGTTGCGGTCGCCGTCGACGTCGAGGTCGAGGCGAGCCACCAGGAAGTGCTGGTGGTGGGGCGCGTAGGTGCGCTGGTCGATGACGGCGCCGGTGGCGTGCGTCGCGGCGTGATCCTCCATCGGAGTGGACACCATGATGCCGGTCGCCCGAATCTCGCACTCGATGTTGCCGTCGGGGTAGAAGCGCCAGTAGACGAGGTACTCGTAGTTCGCGACGGTGGCGTGCACCGAGACGACGAAACGGCGCATGCGGCGCACCTCGGTGCCGGCATCGGGGTCGACGTGCTTCCAGAGCACCGCGTCATCTTCTTCGTGCAGGCAGATGACGTTCTTCGTGACGACCGGATCACCCGCGGTGTTCGGCAGCACCCCGTCGAGGTAGGTGATCTCGCCGAGGCAGTCGCAACCGAGCTCGAGCGACGTGCACATGTACCCAAGGCCCCACTCGCCGATGTCGAACGCGGTACGGCGGTAGTGGTCGAAGCTCGAGTCGCGGTAAGGGACGATCATCTCGGCCAGCGACATGCGGTACGCGACGTCGCGGTACTCGTCACCGTCTTTGAACTTCACCTGGTAGATGACCGGGCCCTCGCGGTAGTTGAAGCCGAGCCGAAACTCCCAGTCTTGCCAGCGCAGTCGGGATCCTTCGAGATCGAATGACACCCCGTCGGGCTGCACGATGTCGAGCACTTTCAGGTCTTGTCGCTCGGGCTCGCCGCGCAACTCGGGCACGTACTCGGCGTCGACCTCGGGGAACCCGCGGTCGTGACCGTCGTCGATCTGCAGCACCTCCATGGTGTTGACGTCGACGATGATCTTGAGGCCGCTCACCGGGTGCGCGTAGGGGTTGCCCTGCGGTGTTGCGCGCTTCCAGATGTCGACCCAGCCGAGGCGCCGGTCGCGCCACTGCGGCGGCATGACGGCGTTGCCGTACGTCCAGAGGTCGAACAGCACGAGGGCAGGATCGATGCCGCGCGCCTCGAGCACCGCGCGCACCTCGGCATTGTCACGCAGGGCGACATCGCAATCGTGGTACTCGTCGACGGTGAAGTTCGGGGTGACGCCGGGTCGGTGCTCCCAGGACTCGACGGTGGAATCGGAGAGGTTGACGATCGCTTCGTAGACCTCATTGCTCGACTTGTTCCAGACGACGGAGAGGGAGCGGCGTTCGATCGGGTCGCCCTCGACCCACGCCAGCACCTGCGCCTTCGGCGGCTCGTGCAAGATGATCGAGGCGTACCGCCACCCGCCATCGATCTGGTGCTCGGCGGTGAGCAGCGCCGAGGTCGCGGCGATTTCATCGGCGGACAGGGAGTCAAGCGGGTGGGAAGCCATGGTGCTCCGATCTTTCGCGATCTCGGGGGTGCGACGTCGCGGTCGCATCGCTCTCAGAGTGCCACGGACCACGGACATTTGGGAAGATCCGAACGGGGGAGTGACCCCCGTCGCGTCGCCCGTGTTTCCGCGGATGTCGGGCGTTCGATGCGTGAAATTCGCATCCCCGTTGCCGGTGCGACACGCCAGAGATCCCGCTTTTGCTGGCTCGATTTGCGTGTGCATGGAGAACCCCCGTAAGATTTCATCTCGGTAGCAAGCGAGAAATTGCTTCGGCCCCATCGTTTAGCGGCCTAGGACACCGCCCTTTCACGGCGGCAGCACGGGTTCGAATCCCGTTGGGGTCACGCTTTACCAAACACAATTGAATAGCAATGCACTATGGCCCTGTGGCGCAGTTGGTTAGCGCGCCGCCCTGTCACGGCGGAGGTCGCGGGTTCAAGTCCCGTCAGGGTCGCCAAGGTGAGAAGCCCTTCTTCGGAAGGGCTTCTTCATCTCCCGGCGATCGCCATAAGGTGAGTGCCTGGCTCTGTAGCTCAGTTGGTAGAGCGTTCGACTGAAAATCGAAAGGTCACCGGATCGATGCCGGTCGGAGCCACTGTGGGAGTATTACGCCCACTCCGAACCCTCGCAAGGCTTCTACTTGCGGGGGTTCTTTTTTGCCTGATGGCAACACATTTTTCTCGAAGCCCCCAGCTTGAACGTCATGTTCTTGCTGGGGGCTTTTTGTGTTTCAGGGGCCGACTCCGGCCGCGACTGTAGCCACAACTGTAGCCATCGTACTCGCCAGCGTTTCGCTGAGTGTCACCAATGTCGGTGGACTGTGGGTACTCTATTCGAACAAACTTTCGAATCGAGCGAAGGAGCAAGTTGACCGAATGCAAATGCCCACAGGGGCTTCACGAAAAGGTACCCCCGGCGAAAGGGTGCCCGACGCTGACTGAAGCGATTGCCGCAGCCAGCGCGAGCGGTGTCAGGTTTGAGGACTGGGTTACTGAATACGAGCACGTGCCCGGGAGATGATCTCCTCGGGGCGGATCTCGAGCAGGTCCGCGATTTCGAGGAAGATGCCGAAGGGAAGCGCCCGCTCCTTGCGCAAGTAATTGCGCGTTGAGTCGTAGGGGCGGCCCAGCCGCTTCGAGAGCTCAAGAACGCTAAGTGTCGATGCGCCGAGTTCAGCGTTGAGCTGGTCAATGATTGCTGATGCGAGTGCGTGCTCTTCCTTGGTCATAGAACACACTATATACGCATTTTGGCCATAATATGCCACAAAATTGGGCCAAAATCGAGCTTGACTCGGCCAAATGACCGTGTATATTGGCCGTATGACCACAACAGAAGCAGTTTCAAACAGGGTCCGCGAGGTCGCCCGGGAGCAGCGTATCAGCATCGCTACGCTCTCCGAGAAGGCTGGTCTCGCGGACAAGACAATGCGCCGGCGACTCGTTGCCCCTCAGAAGTTCACGCTCGAAGAGCTGTGCGCGATCTCCACGGCACTCAAGATGGACCTTGAGGACTTGGTGGCAGCATGAGCGCCATCTCATACAGCGTCAAGGGCGCTGCGGAAGCCACGGGAGTATCTGAGCCTCTCGTCCGTCAGGCCATCAAGGACGGCGACGTTGTTGTTCGCTACTGGAACAGCAAGCAGCTCATCGAGCACGATGAGCTTAAGCGCCTCGTCCAGTCCCTCCCGACTGAGAAGCCGGAGGTGGCGTGATGAGTGCGATCGAAATTTTCGACTTCGACGGTCAGATCGTTCGCACTGTCACCGTCGCCGGAGACCCTTGGTTCGTTGCTGCCGACGCGTGCCGCGTCCTCGAGCTATCGAACCCGAGCGTAGTGGTTAATCGACTCGATGATGACGAGCGGGCTAAGTTCAACTTAGGGCGTCAAGGCGAGGCCACTATCGTCTCCGAGCCTGGCCTTTACTCTCTGATTCTCGGGTCGCGCAAGCCGGAAGCGCGGGCGTTCAAACGGTGGATCACGCATGATGTGATTCCGTCGTTGCGGAAGACCGGCAAGTACGGGTCGGACGTGGAGATGCTGGCAGCACTGCCATCGTCAGAGCTGCTTGCTCTCGCTGCTGAGGCTGCGAAGCGGGCTGAGACTGCAGAGGCGAAGATCGCGATTGACGCCCCGAAAGTCGATTACGTGGACGAGTTTGTGCGTCGAGGTGATGTGCGACTGTTCCGCAACGTTGCGAAGTGTCTCGGAATGCGGGAGTCAGAACTGCGCGATGACCTACTGGCACGCAAGTGGATCTACTGCGAGACGATTATTCGCTGGTCGAAATCGAAGCGGTGTGACGAAGAAGTACATCGCTACTCTGCGTACTCCGAAAAGGCCCGGTACTTCTACCCGGCTCCCTCCCATAAGGCCCCGCGATTTAGGGGTGAAGCGATGCACACGCTGAAGATCACGCCTCGGGGCGCTATTGCGATAGCGAAGCTGTACGGCGTTGACCCAGCGGTGATGGACGAAGAGTCATCACTAGAGGCGGTGGCGTGATGGATTACACGGATCAGTATCTTGAGCGCGCGTCGTCTGCTGCTTCTGCTGACAACGAGAGGGTGCGTGAGCTAGTTCGTCGTGAGGTCAGATTTCAGCTCATTGATCAGCTCAATAAGAGCAATTCGGGCCTGTCGGTTAGCGTTCGCGTCGAGTGCGGAGGTGCGGAGGTGGTACTCACGTCCTTCCCCGTTGAGGTCCCAGTGTTCCGTGAATTCGCGCTCCGCCTTCTCTACGTTGTGGACGATCTCGTTGAGTCGTTCGGCGCTGAGCATGATGGGCCTCCTGTCGGTGGTGGTTCTCCGAACGTACCGGAGGGCCGTGGATGACGGCCACTGATTTCTAGCTTCTAGTCCCTTCTTTCTTCTGGGGGTTTCGACCCCTAGCTAGCTACAGCATTGCCTCCGCGAGGTGGGCTGCCCGTTCGAGTCGGGCCAATGCACGGCGGGTTCGCCGGGAGATTCACCCTCCCAGATGGCGCGTTCCGACCGTTCTTTGACAACTACATAGTGACCGTTACCCGGTGTCGGGGCGTGTGATGTGAGGGCCGTGAGAGGGCTGTAGCGGAATGCGTGACCAGCTGGGGAGTCCCGAAGCTTGAGGCGAGATGGGGCGTGTGCGTACAGGGTGCGCGATTTTGGCCTGCTTGGTGGTGGGAACGGTGCCGTATCGGTTAAGCGGCTCAGAGTTTTTGGCCCCGCATATGTGGGGAACCGGGCACGGGTTATGTGCGGGCGGTGCATGGTGTCGCGTCATGGCTGGGTTACCCGGTGACGTGCAGGGATCGTAACCCTGACCGCCACGGCGGAGAGTCCGCTAGATGGAGAGGTTGTTGTGGCTATTACCGAGGAGAAGACAGTGACTGTCGCGGATGCTCAGCACGTTGGGGATCGCATCAAGGTGACCGTGAGTCGTGATCTGACGGTTGCTGAGTCGAAGGAGTTGCGGAAGTTGTTGCGTGCGGCGGAAACGAACGCCAGTTGCACGCGCATTCATATCTCGGGCGGCTGCTGGGGCGGCTTCGGGTCGGCAATGCGGTTCTAAATGGTTTGGCCCGTGTGTGCGCTCGCGGATCGGCGCACGGGTACTGGCGCTGGAGAGCATGTATCGAGAGGGGAAGCAATGAAAATCACTGGTGGATTCCTGTACGAGGACCAGGCCGCGGCGGAGAAGGCTGCTGCGCAACGACGAGGCGATCTGTTCGACCTTGTGGACGAGCTGGAAAAGCTGAACGAGGCAATTGATTCGGTCAAACTCGCGCGCTTCATCGAGGAAAAGAAGGCCTTGCTCAGCGTTTAGGGCGGCTGCTGCACAGCGTTGAGGCGTCGGCCTGGTTCGAGTCCGGGGTGCAGCACTGGCGCTTTAGTGCGTCATCGCGGCCCTAGGTGGGTTGGCGGCGGCATCGGGGTTTGCCGTACGGGAGGGGCCGCATGGTCCGTACCTAGATAAGGGGTCAGTCGATGGAACTACGGCTGGCCCCATATTCCCGCACAAGTTTGAGACAAGGGAGTCCGGTATGGCAGTTGAGGTGATGACGGGTGACGAGCTGAGGCGTACGCCTAGCGAGCTCCGTTACTACGTGTGCCAGCAGTGCGGGAAGCGCGGCACGGATCAATCAGAGTTCGCGATGGTGACGTTCATCGGCGTCGGGTTCGTGCTCTGCAAGAAGCACCTGACGTGGGAGGCGTAATGAAGTCGAAGGAAGCGATCGAAGCGCGGATCGCGGAGGCGCGCACCAATCGTGAGTTTGCTGACTCGTGTGTGAGTGTCGGGCACCCGCCTGAATCTTTGGCGTATTGGGAGCAGCGGGTTCGTGAGCTTTCGCAGGAAATTTGGTTACTGGAATGGGTGGTGTCATGAGCGACAAGTTCGTAGCAAGCAATGGGATCGGCGTGCAGCTCGAGCCCGACGATGACGCATTCCTGACCGACGTGAAAGGTGCTGGCGGGGTAGGGCTCTCGTTTCGCGGGAGTGTGACATCCGCTCTGCGTGAGTTCTTCCAGCATGAGCGCGACCAGGAACTCGGACGGTGGCGGTGGCCCGAGAACCCCGGTTTCGTTGTTTATAGCAGAGGCGTCGCCGGGATTCGGGTGACTTCCGAAGAGTCGGGCGACAGCATTCTGGCCTTGAGAGAGGCAGCTGAAACTTGGGCGGATGAGCCGACATTCTTTGGGGCGGCTCGCGCATACTTCGCTGCGCACCCTGAGCGGAAGCCGTGGCATGACGCGAAACCCGGCGAGGCGTGGGTCATTACATACGGCGGAGAAGAGCACGCTGTTATCTCTGATGGCGCGTTCTTTCTCTGGGAGGCCGGGAGCGAGCAGCCCGTTGGAGATTCACGCATAACTTCTGGTCGTCGCATTTGGCCGGAGGTGTCGGATGTTCAATAGCGTGGCGTCTGTTCGTGATCCGGAGCCGTGGGTGGTTCATTTCGGGTTGGGTGAGGGGAATCGGCGGTATGCGTCGTGGGTTCCTGGCGCGTTGGAGCAGCCACGCATGGATGAGCCGAAGCGTAAGTCTGCGGTGTTGGTGAAGTTTCGTGAAGCGACTCTGCTGCTCGGTGTGGGTGCGTTCTACAACGCGCGCTGCTGGCTGGATTTCATGCAGGAGTTCCCGGGCCATTTGGAGGCTGGTGTACCCGCTGACGAACTGGATCATCTGGTGCGGGTTCTGCGTCGTCTCGTGAACGTGTACGGGGAGGCGTGATGTTGCTCATTCGGTGTGACTGGTGCGGAGCGTGCACGTGGGGACGCTCCGCCCAATGGAATGACTCGTGGAAGAAGCGTCACGACGAGTTGTGCCAGCAGAAGCGAGGTGACTCGTGAACGGCGGGCATCTGCTGATCTACATGGTCATGTTCGGGTTCGTGTGGGCCGCGTATCGCTGGGAGGTGCGGCGTGGGAAGAAGTAGACAGACCGCGAAACAAGCCGGGTCGCTGTTCGAATCACACGTCGCCGCGTACCTCGCTGAAGCATTGGACGATGACCGTATCGAGCGGCGTGCGAAGAACGGCTCCAAGGATCGTGGCGACATTGGCAGCGTCCGCACCATCGACGGGCAAAGGGTGGTCATCGAGTGTAAGGACGTTCGCTCGATGAACCTATCCGGCTGGGTTGATGAAGCCGAGGTTGAGCGTGGCAACGATGACGCAGCGGTTGGTGTGGTCGCACACAAACGGCTCCGGTACGGGCCGAAAAACATGGGCGGCACGTACGTGACGATGACGCTCAAAGATTTCTCGGTGCTGCTCGGCGGCACCGCACGAGACATAGGAGAAGAAGCATGAGCAAGGATCTGGGCCACTTTTCGCGCCGCTACGCGGTGGAAATTGGCAGTCAGGCTTACATCGGCATGGAACCGACGTACGTCGATTGGGCATTCGATCGCGGGTTCAAGAGCTTGAGTGACGCCGAAGCGTATGCGGACCGCGCAGCAGAAGACAACGAGTTCGTGCGCGTGATCGATCGCGAGGTGTCGTGATGCGTGTGGTGACGCAGGAAAACAAGGGGGCTGGGATCTACGGATACCCGGCCCCTACGCATGTGACCCGGTGCAGCAACTCGAATAATCCGTTTGGTCATTCCGAGGAGTGCCCGTGTGGGTGGGCTCGGCGGCCGTTGATCTGGAACGACGAAGAGGTGACGGAATGAGCGCCATTAGCGAATTGCTCGATGAAGCAGACGGATACCCCAAGCCGAATGGCAAGGTCGGGTTCCAGCTAACTCGGGACCGATTGATAAACGTGCTTCTTGGGTGCACTCCCGCACTCAACTCGATCGTATGCATCCCGACATCCGAAGACGACGACATGACGAGCTTCGAGATCACGCTGTACGTGACTTTCGCGCGGTCTGAGTTGGAAGAAGCGTCCGAATGAGCCCCCGCGACACGGTGTTTGAGGATGCCGGGGCGGATGACGATCAGGGGTGGTGGCCGGACGACCCATCAGGGTGGACGACCCGAAACGATGCCGACATTGACCGCATCAGAGAGGAGAAACACTTTGGGATATGAAGGTGTCGTGTACGACCTCCCGAACGAGGAGTACCACGCTCAAGAATCACTCTCCGCGACCGGCGCGAAGACGCTGCTGAAGTCACCCGCGAAGTACAAGTACGAGGTGATCGACGGGCACAAGCAGTACAAGAAGTCCTACGACCTCGGCTCTGCTGTGCACGCGAAAGTACTCGGCGTGGATGACGAAGTTGAGGTGTTCCAGTTCGACTCGTGGCGCACGAAGAAAGCTCAGGAGGCGCGGGATGAGTCGAGGCAGGCAGGGCGTGTCCCGATGCTGGCGCACGAACTCGGCCCAGTGGATGCGATGGCGGAAGCCGTGCTCGGTCATGGCCTCGCGCGGAAGCTGATGGAGCGGCCCGGGCATTCTGAAGTGTCGATGTTCGGTGAGAGTAACGGTGTGCCGTTGCGGTGCCGGTTCGATCGACTCCCAGACGAGGGGCATATCGCGGTCGACTTGAAGACCACCTCGGACGATGCCACTGCTGACGCGTTCGCGAGAAACGCAGCGAAGTACGGGTACGACATCGCACGAGGCCACTACCTCGACCTGCTCGAGATCGTGACCGGCCGGCGCATGGAGATGGTGTTCATCGTTGTCGAAACAGCAGCACCGCACCTCGTGAACCTGATCCAACTCGATCAGCAGTTCGCGGACATGGGGTACATCAAAGCGCTTGAAGCGCGAGACATCTACAAGCGATGCATGGAGTCGGGGGAGTGGCCCGGATACCCGGACACGAAGGTCGCATTTGCGCGAGCCCCGCACTTCGCAATCGCTGAATACCAGGAACGATTTGGAGAGAACGCATGACCGAAATTGAACAGTTGCTGCAGCGTCCGGCATCGCAGGGAGCGGTGGTAGAGCAGTCCCGTGCTGTCGCGGAAGTAGCGGCCGCAGTGCAGGTGGCAAAGTCATTCCCCAGGGACACGAACCGTGCCGCCGAACAATCGAACGAATTGTGCAGCCGCCTCGCCGTCGCCTCACGCGCGTTCTACTCAGTACCGAAGCGCGGCTCCGGCATGAGCATCCACATCGCCCGCGAGCTGGCACGCATCTGGCAGAACGTCGACTACGGAGTGCGTGAACTCCGCCGAGACGACGAAGCAGGTGTCTCCGAAATGCAGGCGTGGGCGTGGGACCAACAGGAGAATGTGCGCTCAACACGCTCGTTCATCGTCCCTCACCTCCGATCCACCAGGAACGGTAACCAGGCACTCACTGACCTCGGCGACATCTACCTCAACAACCAGAACCAGGGTGCGAAAGCGGTACGCGAGTGCATCTTCGCAATGCTCCCGGGCTGGTTCAAAACCGAAGCCGAAGAGCGCCTCCGGAAGACGCTCGAGCACGGTGACGGGAAACCCATCGAGCAGCGCCGAACCGACGCCGTAGACCGGTTTAAGGATCTCGGCGTCACCCAGGCACAGCTTGAGGCGTACCTGAAGCGTGACCTCGCA
>NZ_JHBX01000113.1:0-15096 GCF_001273855.1 Leucobacter japonicus
GTTCGCGGTCAGCCAGCCACCGTCGATGACCATCTCTGTTCCGTGGATGAAACTGGCGTCCTCGCTGGCGAGATAGACGGCGAGCTTGGCGATCTCCTCCGGCTCGCACCAGCGGCCGGCGGGGGTGCGCCTGATCTCCTCTTCGTTTTCCGGCAGTGTCTCGGATCCTCCCTCCGGCATCGTGAGGCCAGTCTTCGTCGCACCTGGACAGATCGCGTTCACGCGGATGCCCTTGCGGCCGTAGTCGAAGGTGAGGGCCCGGGTGAGGCCAAGCACTCCATGCTTGGCGGCGGTATACGCGGTTCCACCGCCGGCGGCGCTGAGGGATGCGATGCTCGCGGTGTTCACGATGACGCCGCCTCCTTTGCTCAACATGTGGGGGATCACCTCACGGGACATCAGGAAGGGGCCTGTGAGGTTTACCGCAATGTTGAGATCCCACTCGGAAAGGGGGATCTCATGGGCAGCGCCGAAGCTGTCGATGATGCCTGCGTTGTTGCAGAGCACGTCGATTTTTCCGCCCCAGGCGAGCACCTGGTTGACGGCTTCGGCGACGGATTCCGGCTTGCTGATGTCCGCCCTGACTGCGGTGCCCATCGAAGGCTCCGGGAGCAGCGCCAACGACTCCTGTGCGCTGCCGAGGTTGATGTCCAGGGCCGCTACGCGAGCGCCCTTCGCCGCGAACTCCTGGACCATCGCGCGACCCATCCCGGAGCCGCCGCCGGTGACCACCACCACCTTGCCTTCGAATGACGTCATGACTGAACTCCTTTGTCGTGTCTGAAGATTCCGGTCGGAGGTAGTTCTGGTTGCCCCACCTCCGCAGCCGACGAGCCAGATGCGCCGTTGAAGCGGCTCTCTGATCTGTCGTGGCAATGGTACAACACTAATTTAATGAATGTAAAGGAAGGCGAGGCCTGGTTGGGCTCGGATTGGATCTCGGGTTGAGCCAAGGAACCTCATTTAAATATGCCCGCGAAACATGACCGGTGCCTCACGTATCTATGCCTGCGTAATTCCTGAGTCTAGCTCGCCCGTTTCTTTGAGGTGCGGACGGGTTTGACCTCGGCAACCGTGTCGGGTTGTTTCGCGAGTTCAACGGCTTCGAGTTTGCGTGTCTTGTCCGCGGCGAGCCAGGTGAGGCGTTGTTGAAGGCGGTCGATCTCGCGAGCGAGATGCGCGGGGTTCAGGCTATCCCGGTACGCGGTGAGTTCCGCAGCCTTCTCCTTGGTGAGGACGCCCGAGCGCAGCACACGATCAAGCGGGGTCGCGAGGTCGTCGTAGACGCGCCTGCGCCGTCCCTTGGTGTCGGTGTCCCACTCGATGGGTTTCTTCGTCGGGGTGAGGAAGTTGTGACGGTCGTTCACCAGTGGCCACAACTCGTTCAACAGCTTCAACTGGGTCGGGGTGTCGTAGCGCCAGTAAAACGCGTACCGGCGTACGATCTGGTTGTTCTTTGACTCGATCGTGGCTTGATCGTTCTTCTTGTACGGACGTGAACGGGTGAAGTAGATATCGAGCTCTGCGGCCCAGCCGATGACGTCGTAGTTGATGAACTCGCTCCCGTTATCAAAATCCACCCCGGTGACTTCGAAGGGTGTCTCGGTGATGAACCGGTCGAGGGCGTCACGTAGGTGCAGGTGCGCGTTGTTCCTGATCGACCGGGTGTAGGTCCATCCGGTGTGCATGTCTGTCATATCGAGGGTGCGCGCGAACTCGCCCTTCAACACGGGTCCGCAGTGAGCAACGGTGTCGCCCTCGAAGAACCCTGGTATGGCTTCGATCTCGTCCCCGGCTTTCCGGACGGTGATCGAGTTCCTGAGCAGTGGCCCTGGTGTGGTCGTGGTGATGCCCCGTAACGGGTCTTTCGCCCGGGCCGGAGCGAGGTACCGGTCGATGGTGGCCGGGGACATTGCAATCAGCTCGTCGCACACCTGGTCAGAGTAGCCAGCCTTGCCAGGAATCAGTTCTCCATGCGCTTCCAAGAGCATCAATTGGAGTTCCATCGTCGCGGCAAGGTATTTCCCGCTGATGCCGCCCGCGAACGCCCATACCCGATGTAACACGTTGATCGCCTGCTCGGAATACTTCAACGCCCTTGGCTTCCGTTTCCGAGCGTTGACGCGGCGCGGTTTCGAAGCTGTTTTCAACTGTCGGCGCGCGTTGTCCCTGGACCAGCCGGTGATCGCGCACACTTCATCAAGCAATTTGCTCTTCTCGCCCTTCGCTGCAGCAGCGTATTGCCGAGCGAACTTCCTCGTGATCTCGTGTCTGGCTCGCATTGATAGCCCGCTTCCCATGAAACTGATGATCCTGTTTCGCGGGCATATTGGGTGAGGCACGTCGTGAGCTTGACCGGGGATGTCGCTGCGCTTACTCTATTGAACGATAATTTAATTTGAGACAGTGGCCGGAAGAACCGAAGCGGATGGCATCAAAGGAGATGGCGCAGTGAAGTCAACTATGCAGCAGGTCGATCTCAGCGTTCTCGACATCCTCGAACACGGTGCGCACAACTTCGGTACCGCCGAGGTGATCACGCGATACGAGGACGGCACGCGGGTAACTACTTTCCGGGAGATCCGGGATCGCGCTGCGAGCCTCAGCGCCGGGCTTCGGGGGCTTGGAGTGAGCGTCGGAGACCGTGTCGGAACTTTCGCCTGGAACACTCCGGAGCATCTAGAATGCTACTTCGCCGTTCCTGGCATGGGAGCAGTGTTGCACACGATGAACCCTCGGTTCAGCACCGAGCAGCTCACCTGGTGTCTGCAGGACGCCCAGACCACTGTCGCCGTCGTGGATAGCTCATTGGCCGAACCGTTTGCGGACCTGCTGACTCGCGAGCAGCCTATCCGCGCCATCGTTATCTATGAGAACGGCGAGCCGCTCGGTAGCGAGGCTTGTCAGCGGCTTATTAGCCGAGCCGTATCGCGCGGCATTGAGGTCCGCGCGTATCCGGAGGTGCTCGCTGGGCATGCCGGCGAAGACGCTTTCCAGCACGTACCGGAGACCTTAGCCGCAGCGCTCTGCCACACCTCAGGCACCACGGGAAACCCGAAGGGTGTCGCTTACAGCCACCGGTCCATCTGGCTGCACTCCCTCCTGAATACCAGTGCGGCACAATTCGGGCTGAACAGTCAGGACACGATCCTTCCGGCCGTGCCGATGTTCCATGTCCTGGGATGGAACTTAGCCTTCTCGTCATTCATGGTCGGGAGTCAACTAATTCTCACTAACCGCTGGAACCAGGCTGAGCCTCTTCTGCAGCTGATCACTGAGCACCGGCCGACGTTCGCGGCTGGCGTGCCGACGATCTGGAACGATGTGGCGCATAGTTACGACCAGGACGGCGGTGAGAACTACGATCTGTCCTCGCTGCAGCGAATGTCCTCAGGAGGGGCTGCGGTACCCGAGAGTCTGATCCGCTGGTGGCAGCAGGGGCACGAGGTTGCGGTTTTCCACGGCTGCGGAATGACGGAGACCTCGTCGACCATGGCTTCCGGTTTCCCTCCGGGCGGCATCGACCTGAAGGAGATCTCCCCGTATCAGCGCACTCAGGGGCAGTTCTTGATCGGCGTGCAGAACCGCATCGTCGACGATGAAGGTCGAGAACTGCCCAGAGACGGTGAGGCGGCGGGTGAACTCCAATTGCGCGGTCCGTGGATCACCGGCGCCTACCTCAATCGGGAGGAGACGGCTCTGACCGAAGACGGGTGGCTGCCGACCGGTGATATCGCGACGATCACTCACAACGGCTACCTGCAGTACACCGATCGCAGCAAAGACATCATCAAGTCTGGTGGTGAGTGGATCTCCTCCGTCGCGCTCGAGAACCGACTCGCCGGATACCCCGGGATTCATGAAGCCGTAGTGATCGGGATCGACGATGAAAGGTGGCAGGAACGCCCGGCCGCCATTCTCGTCTGTCATGGGGTGCGGCCCGAGATCGCGTCATTGAAGGAGCACCTCCTCGAGGAGTTTCCGAAGTTTTGGATTCCGAGCCAGTGGATCTTTGTCGAAGAGATCCCGAGGACCTCGGTCGGAAAGTACGACAAGAAGAAGCTGCGCGCCGAGTACCGCGAGGGAGCTCTTCCGCCCAGGGTATGAACTGCCGGGCCGACGATCCGAGAAACGACGGCATTGAGGTGCCACGCATCACGAACAAATAAGGAGTGAATCACAATGGACCAGGGGACAGCGACCCGAGAGACCAACGATCTGACCCGATCGCAGGCGTCATCCGCCCGCGCAAAGCAGGTGATTCCTGCGGGGCTCGTCTCTCATATCCGCTTTCGAGAGCACCAAGCAGTGTTCACGCGTGGTGAAGGTGCCTATATCTGGGATGTCGACGGAAACAAATACATCGACGCCGTCTGCGCCCACGGACCGGTCTTCCTGGGTCATGCGAACCCAGTCGTGAACGCGGCTGCGATCGCGTCACTGCACCAGGCCAGTCAGTTCGGCGGGAGTATCCAAGCCGAGACCGAGCTCGCCGAGCTCGCCTTGAGCAGGCTTCCGTTCGCTCAGAAGCTCACCCTGATGACTACCGGAACCGAAGCCGTGCAGCTCGCACTGCGGATCGCGCAGACCGCCACAGGGCGGGATTGCATCGTCAAATTCGACGGACACTACCATGGCTGGATCGATCCGGTCTATGTGAACATCCCTGGCTACGATCCTCAGCCGCCGGCGGATCTCGGCATCCCCGGGCAGTATTCGCCAGTGGATCCTGATCCTGCCGTGAACGGAGCCACGCCTCCCGGCAACGTCGTCATCGCCAGGTGGAACGACCTGGAGCACTTCCGCAAGCTGATGGCTGACGTCGGAAGCACAGTGGCAGGCATTATCATGGAGCCCCTGCTGACCGGTTTCGGTACGTTCAAGCCGCAGCAGGAGTTCATCGAGGGCATGATCGATATTGCGCATGAGCACGGTGCCCTGGTGATCTTCGACGAAATCGTCTCCGGCTTCCGCGTCGCCCCGGGCGGCGCCGCGGAACTCCTCGGGGTCTCCCCGGACATAGCGATCTACGCGAAGGCCGTTGCGAACGGTTTCCCGATCGCCATGGTCGCGGGCAGCGAGGCGGCGATGGCCTGCGTCACCGACGGCACCGTTCCCGCAGCGGGGACCTACAGTGGAACTCCGCACTGCGTCGAGGCCGCCAAAGCGACACTTGGCGCCATCTTCGAGGAAGGCGACGCGTTCTACGATCACCTCGAGATGATAGGTGCCCGGCTCAAGGAAGGGTTCGAGCGGGTAGGGGAGGAACTGGGGCTGCCGATCTCGGCCAACCAGCTCGGCCCGCTCGTGCAGCTGTTCTGTGGCGAGGGCCTGGACACGGAGTCGCTCTCAGGCGTATACGCGTCCGATCGGAAGATGATCACCGCGATCATGGAGGAGATGATCGCACGAGGCGTCTACACGACGCGGAAGGGCCTGTTCTTCCTCAATCGAGCACACACCGCTCAGGACATCGATGACATCGCGCGAGTCTTCAGGGAGGCGGCCCGTGCGGTGAGTGGTCGGTAGCGGCTCCGCGCTAAGAAAGGCCCTCGAGTCGGAGAGATCCGGCGCCAGGGCCTTTCTTAGCGCGCTGTAAGTTGCGCGTCAGCTGCCGCCTGACCTAAGCGCTTACAGACCCCGGGAGGGTTTCGTAGATGTAGAGGTTCGCGGTGGCTCCGCCGTCGACGACGAGATTGGTGCCGGTGATGCCCGAGGCGTCGTCGGAGGCCAGGAACGCGACCGTGGCCGCGATCTCTTCAGCCTCGATCAGTCGACGGAGTGGGACGCGGTCGAAGTGGTTCAGCATGTGGTCGAGTACCTCCGGCGTGGAGGTCTTGTGGACCATGTCGGTGTTGACGAACCCGGGGGCGACGCAGTTGACGCGCACTCCGAGGGGTGAGAGCTCGGTGGCCATCGTGCGGGCCATGCTCACGACAGCGGCCTTGCTGGCGGTGTAAGCCGTCACCGGACCGTCGGCGCCGAGTGCGTCGAGCGACGAGATATGAACGATGGATCCGGCACCGTGCTTCGTCATTCCGCGCGCCACGGCCTGTGAGAGCATGAGCGTGCCGATGACGTTGATATTGAAGGTGCGACGCGCGGTTTCGGCCTCGAGCTCCAGGAAGGGAGGCTCCTCAAACACGGCGGCATTGTTGACCAGGATGTCGATCCGGTCGTTCCTCGCGATCGCGGCTTCTACGATGCGGGTGATGTCTTGGTCGGAGGCGATGTCGGCGGCGAAAGCCCAGGCGCTTCCGCCCTGGTCTTGGATCATCCGGACGGTGCCCTCGATGGTCTCCACAGTGCGGCCGACGATCATCACCTCCGCGCCCTCTGCGGCGAGGCGGCAGGCGATCGATTGGCCGATACCCTGGCCTGCTCCAGTGACGATGGCACTTCGGCCGGCGAGACGGGGGAAGATCTGCTGCGTCATAGTGGGGGCTCCTGTTTTCGGTAGATGGGTAGCGATGTATGGGCGAGTGTCGCAAGTCATGAGGCATGCGTGGTGCTACGTCTGACCACGACTTCGAAAGCAACTGCCGCGATCAATACGGCGCCCTTGATCAGGTCCTGCGCGGGTGAGGGGAGGGCGAGCGAGGAGAACAGATTGTTCAGGGTAGCCAGGATTCCCACGCCAATCGCGGTGCGCCACATTGCACCCGTGCCTCCGTACAGGGAGGTCCCGCCGAGTACCACGGCGGTGATGGCGTCGAGGGCAACGCTCGTAGCCTGGCTCGAATCGCCGACGGAGAGCTTCGACGCGAGTATCACTGCGGCGAAGGCGGCGAGGAAGCCGGTGATCACGTACGAGATGATCGTGATGCGGTTCACCGCGAGACCCGTGAGGCGCGCCGCTTCGCGGTTCCCGCCGACCGCGTAGAGCTGACGGCCGTAGGTCGACTTCGCCAGCAGGATCCCGCCGAGGACGAACAAGACGATGACGAGGATGAACGGGATCGAGACTGGTCCCAGACGGCCGACGCCGAGCAGATTGAACTGCTGGCCGGAGGGGACGATGATGGGTTTCATGCCGGAGACCAGTGCGGCCGTCCCGAGGAATATTGAGGAACTCGCGAGAGTCGCGATCAGGGCATTGACTTGCAACTTCGTGATGACGAGCCCGTTGAAGAGGCCGGCGAGGAGACCGATCGCGAGTGCGATGAGCATCGCTGCGAAGACCGGCAGCCCTGCCATGTAGAGCATGGCATAGGCGACGGAACTCATGCCGAAGGTGCCAGCGACGGAGAGATCGAATCCTCCGCCGATGATCACGAGGGTCATGCCGATGGCGATGATGGCCATGCTCGCATTTTGCGTGATCGTATTCTGCAGATTCGTCGGGCTCAAGAAGGAGGGGTAAGAGATCTGCGCGGCCACGATGAGGACTACGAGCAGGATCACCATCCCGTACCTCAGGGCGAGCTGGGTGATGCGCTTCGCCGTGCCGGGAGTGCCAGTGGCGGTCGTGGTCATTGGTTCTGTCCTATTCCGAATGCAAGCTTCAGGATGTCGTCCTGGGTGATGTCGTCTCGCGAGGCGTCGAGTACGCCGGCGACGCGACCGTGTTCGAGTACGTATATCCGATCGCTCACGGCGGCGACTTCCTCGAGATCGCTGGAGACGAAGATGACGCCCATTCCGGCGTCCGCCATCTCTCGCAGCATGCGCATGATTTGGCCCTTGGCTCCGATATCGACGCCGCGGGTCGACTCGTCCGCCAGGAGCAGCGTGGGACCGCGCAAGCCCCATCGTGCGAACAGGACTTTCTGCTGGTTGCCCCCGGAGAGCCGGCCGACGGGGAGCGACAGCAGACGTGCCGGGATGGCGAAGCGGTTTGCGAGGTCGCCGACAAGTCGTTTCACGGTCGGGGTGTGGATCCAGCCGCCGCGCGAGACCTGCGAGATGTCTCCGACGATGATGTTGTCGCTGGAGGTTCGCTCGAGGGCGAGCCCGTCGGTCTTGCGCTCCTCGGGGATATATCCGATTCCGGAGCGCCACGCTGCACGAGGGCTCCGGGGGAGTGGACCTTCCTGGGTGCCGAGCTTCATCCTGCCGCTGAGCGCGGGCTGGACCCCGGCAAGGGTGCGCAGGAGCGTGGACCTCCCCGAACCGACGAGTCCACCGATGCCGACGATTTCGCCCTTGCGGACGGTGATATCGACATCGACGAGCTTGCCGACGTTGAGGCCGGAGACGTTCAGCAGCGTCTCGGCAGAAGCATCCGATTCACGGGGATTGAGCCCCTCCCTGGCCTTCTCCAGTTGCCCGGCCTCTTCGCCGAGCATGGCCTCGACGAGCGAGGCTTCGGTCCAGCGGGCGACTTCGGCCTTCTCGATGATCGTACCGTTGCGGAATACCGTGACGGTGTCGGAGATGGACATGACCTCATCGAGATAATGGCTGACGAAGATGATGGTGACGCCGCTGTCGCGCAGCTCGCGCATCGTCTTGAAGAGTGATGCTCGCTCTTCCGGAGCGAGCACTGCCGTGGGCTCGTCGAGCAGCAGGATGCGGCTGTCCAGTGCGAGGCCTCGCATGATCTCGATCATCTGCTGCATCGCGAGTGACAGCGCGCCGACGCGCGTCTTCGGATGCACGTCGATGCCGAGCCGCTCCCGAAGCTCGTGGAAACGGGGCAGCAGCCGATCCCACGTGGCGAATCCGAGGGGAAAATCCATCTGCCCGATGAATACGTTCTCGATCGCCGTCATCTCAGGGAAGAGGGAGAGCTCCTGATAGACGGTCGCGACACCGGCATCGGTCGCGGATCGCGACGTGAGCCCCTTCGGGAACCCGGTTCCCAGAATGCTGACGGTGCCCTCGCTCGGTGCGATGCGCCCGGCAATGAGTCCCAGGCAGGTCGACTTGCCGGCGCCGTTCTGGCCTACGAGGGCGTGAATCCTGCCCCGTTCGAAGGCGACGTCGAGCCCGCGGAGAGCGTAGAAGTCTCCGTAGGTCTTGCTGATGCGTGCGAGCTCTACTGCGCTGCTCTCCGCGGGCTCGATGTCGTCAACCATCGTGTCTCAGTACTCGAAGGGAAAGTCGCCGACGATTTTCTGGTCGAGGACCGTGTTGAACTGCTCATTGGTCTTCTCCCCGCCGCGACCGCACTCGCTGAGGACGAGCTGCGGAACGCTGTCACCTTGGAAGGCTGAGCTGAGGATGTCCACGCTGCAGGCTCCGGTCGTGTATGGGAAGTAGGGGACGCTCGCCGCGACCTTGCCCTCAACTATCGGCTGCTCGACGGTCTTGTCGCCGCCCAGGTCGTAGACCTGAACGTCATCTCGGTTCGCGTCGGCGAGGGCGCTGAGGACGCCGATCGTGATGGTCGAGAAGTGGGACAGCACGATCTGCGTGTCGGGATGGGTGACCAGGGCGTTCTGAGTCGCCTTGAGCGCGGAATCTCCCGAGTAGTCGGCGTAGTACACCTCGAGGAGCTCGAAGTTCGGGTTCTTCTCTGCGGCGTTGCGCACGGCCTCCTCCGCGGCCATGACCACGTCCTGCGCGCTGGGCCCGGCGACGTAGACGACCTGAGTCGGCTCGGTGATCTGCGAGCTGACGTAATCGGCCCACTTCTCGTAGTACTCGACGGTGCCGCCGCCCATGATCGTGCTCACCGTTCCCGGTGCGACGAGGTCTTGCCCTTTGGACAACGTCTTGCCGCACAGCGGCGTGATCACTGGCACGACCGCGATGTTCGCCGCGGGTGCCTCCTCGGTCAGCGCCTTGCAGACCGTCGCGCCCTCGGCGGCGTACACGACGAAGGCGTTGTACTTGCCGCTGTCGATCGCGTTCTCGATCTGGGCCAGCTGCTTGTTCGCGTCCCAGCCCGCCTCGAACTCCGTGACGTTCACCCCGAGCTCATCGGCCATGTCTTGCACGCCCTTGGCCATCGCCTGGGTGTAGGTGGTGTCCATCGCGGCGTTGAAGAAGGCGATATTGAGGCCTTCGGGGTCGTCGATGGTCAGCTGGCTGGCGCCGAGATCGAGTGTGAGCGTGTCGCCGTCCAGGGCGGCGCGGGTCTCGCCGAGGTCCGATGCCCTCCAGTTCAGTGAGGACCGGATATCGTCGTGGGCGCCGGATTCGTCGGTCATCTCCCCGCCGGAATCGACGGTGGAGCACCCTGTCGCGGTGAGGGTCAGTGCGGCTATCAGGGCCAGGCCGGTTGCCGTCTTCCGAATCGCCGGGTTCGGGGCGGTGTGCATGCGCATGGTGTGTCTCCTGTGCAGTGAGGATAAATGGTGGATTCGAGTTGTTCGACCTACCCGGCGTCGGCCTCTCGGTCCGTGCCGCCGATGAGTGCATACTGATCGGGATTACGCGACTTAAGAACCAGCGCAACAATGAGCCCGGCCAGGAATGGCGCGGCGAGGATGAGGAGAAGCCAGTCAAGTTCACCGGGGGCCCCTCCTACGACGAGGTCATAGTTGACCAACGCGAAGATGGCGAGCGTCAAGAAGAAGAGGGTTGATGCGAGGGGAGCGATCAGCGTTTTCCAAAGGTTCTCGCCAGGCTCCTTGGGATTGCGGCGGAACCAGACGACGACCGAAGCGCTCACGAGGACCATCAACATGATGATGCCCGTGCTGCCCACTCCCGCCAATGCGGCGTAAGTAAAGTTCGGGTCGCTATTTCCGATCGCAAATGCCAGAACCGTGGCTGCTGCGATCATCGAGCTCACGAGCGAGGCGCGGTATGGAGACCGAAAGCGCGGATGAACTCCGCCGATAGCTTTCGCAAGACCGCCATCCGTGCCCATGTTGAAGATGTAGCGGGTTGAAGCATTGTGAATCGACAGAAGCGCTGCGATCACCGCTGTGATGAGCAGCAGATTGACCACGTCTGCGAACCAGACGCCGATGAACTGACTGGCACCCATCGTAAACATCTCCGCGAGGTTGTCGTTGGCAACCTGCTGGGCACCGGAGCCGAAGGCGGCAACCAGCATCCAAACAGAGAAGACGTAGAGACCTCCGATGAGAATCACCGAGATGTAGGTTGCACGCGGAATGGTTCGGTCGGGATCCTTCACCTCGTCTCGATAGAGGACCGTGGCTTCGAACCCGATGAAGACCAGGATCGCGAAGAGGAAGCCCACCCAAGCTTCAGGTCCCGTGAACTCAGCCAGGTTGAACGACCCAAGGGGGATCCCCTCGGCACCGCCCTGGAAGAGTACTGCAAGGTTGAAGATGAGTGTGAGCGAAACCTCTAGAACCATGACCCAGACGAGGATTCGCACTGAGACATCGATGTTGAAGTAGCCCAGGATGCCGACAATAATGACGCATGCCAGGCTGCCGATCCACCAAGGTATCTCGGGGCCGCCGAATCGGGAGACGAGGCCTTGGATGACGATGCCTACGAAGCAAAACAGGCCGATGAGGATCGCCAGATACGACACGATGGCGACGTAGGCGCTACCGAGGCCGAGAACGCGACCGAGCCCGGTGGTGATGTAGGCATAGTATGCGCCTGGTCGGCGCATACGCCGGGTCATTGCCATATAGCCGACCGTGAATACCAGCAGAGCGGCCGCCACGAAAACGAATGCCAGAGGGGCTGTCACCCCGTTGACCCCGATGGTGAGCGAGAAGTAGCCGGCCATGCAGGTCAATGGAGAAGAGAACGCGAGGACTGAAAGCACTAACTTGAACGTATTCATGTGCCCGGTGAGCCGCGTGGGGGCGTCTCCTCCGTTTTGCGCTGTTTGCGCTGTGGTGGTCATCTCGGTCATCGTGCGGGCACCTTTCCACAAGTTCATCATTGAATGTGCGTTAAATCCTTATTAAACATACATTCAGGAGCTTTCACAATGAGAAATTGGAGCTGATTGGTCTCGATTGGGTAACGGTGCAGAAGGGGTTCTTTGGGGTGGGGTGGGGTGGGGTGGCCTTCTCGAATGAGGAGAGGTCGATGGTGGTGCAGTTCGGGGTGGGGTAGGAGAAGTGACCGAGGGGTTGCCGGTGACATGCTGGGGTTCTCGGTGCTGCCGCCTTGACCGCACTCCTTGATTAATGTTAAATAAGGGGAATACCCGGCAACGAAGCTAAGGAGACGGCGATGCCAAAGATTACCTACCATCACCCAGACGGTGAGCTCGACGCCGTTGAAGTTCCTGATGGGACGTCAGTGATGCGGGCTGCTCTCGTGAACAGCGTCGACGGCATCATCGGCGAGTGTGGTGGCCAGGCCATGTGCGCCACCTGTCACGTGTACGTCCGCGACGGCATCGATCTGCCCGAGGTCTCGGAGGACGAAGACGAGATGCTCGATTGCACGACGGAGGACCGTGCAGACAACTCCCGCCTCGGCTGCCAACTCGTCGCGGGGCGTGATTTCGACGAGATCGATGTCGATCTTCCCGTCACTCAGAACTGATAGGAGTTGCGCGTGACTGTCGTCATCATCGGAGCGGGGCATGCCGGAGTGCAGGCCGCCGAATCTCTTCGCACTGAGGGCTACTCGGGCAGGATCGTTCTGCTCGATCAGGCCGATCATCTGCCCTATCAGCGTCCGCCACTGTCCAAGGACTACATGAAGCTCGACGGCGATTCGACACCGATCCCGCTGCGGGGTGCCGAGTTCTACGGCGAACAAAACATTGAGCTGCGCGCCGGTGTCAAAGCCCTCGGGATCGACGCCGAATTGAAGACCGTGCAGTTGTCCGGTGGTGAATCCGTCACCTACGACGATTTGATCATCGCGGCCGGTGCTGATGCGCGGCGCGCCACGTGCGCCGGCAGTGATTTGGGCGGCATCAGCTATCTTCGCACGGTCGAGGATGCCGAGGCTCTCCGTGCTCAGCTCGATGAAGGACACGGGCGGGTCGTTGTCGTTGGCGCGGGGTTCATCGGACTGGAGTTCGCGGCCGTCGCCGCGCAACGAGGACTCGACGTTACGGTCATCGACTTCGCTCAGAGGCCGATGCAGCGGGTGCTGTCTCCGTCAATGTCCGATTACTTCTCGCGGCTGCACGGCGACCTCGGAGTGAAGCTGCACTTCGACGAGGGACTCGACCGATTCGCCGGGGAACAGAGCCAAGTTACCAGTGTTGTCGGCACCTCCGGTGCCGTATACCCATGCGATTTCGCCGTCGTGGGTCTTGGAGTCGTCACGGATGATGCTCTGGCCGTGGACGCCGGGATTTCCTGTGATCGCGGCGTGCTGGTTGATGTGCAGTTACGCACGGACCAGCCGCACGTTTACGCGATCGGTGACCTGGCCGTCTTCCCCTCCAAGCACTTCGGAGGCAATCTGCGTCTCGAATCGGTTCAGAACGCCACCGACATGGCGAAGACCGTTGCGAAGACGATCGCAGGCAGTCCCACCGAATACGACATTGCCCCATGGTTCTGGTCGAATCAGGCAACAGCCAAGCTGCAGATCGCCGGACTTGCCGACCCCACTGACGTCGTGATCGAGCGCGGCGACCGGGGTCGGGGCAAGTTCAGCCAGTTCCTATTCCGCGATGGACGTCTCATTGCCGTCGAATCGGTCAACTCCCCGGCTGACCACGTGGCGGCTAGGCGACTGCTCGAACACAACGCGAACGTCACCATGGATCAGATTCGTGACCAGTCCTTCAACCTGAAGGACTACGTGAAGTCCCTCCCCGTCGCTTAACGGCTATCACCTGAAATCCCGGTCATCCCAAAGGAGAGATCATGACCACTACGACCATCGCCCTGAAGGCGCCTGCGGGCGAGGATCTGCTCCCCTGGCGCGATCCCGAATTCGTCAAGGCGCCTTGGCCCTGGTTTGCCCGAGTGCGAGAGCAATACCCTGTCCTGTTACTCGAAGATGGGACCCTCGTGGTCAGCCGTTACGTGGACGTCACCGAGCATCTGAGGAGCCAAGAGCTTGTCGCGGTCTCTCCGGATGGGATCGGCGACAGCCCTTGGGTGGCCAACACCAACTCGGTCCTGATGACCGAAGGCGAGCGGCACACCCGTATCCATAAGTCCTTCCGCAAGTGGCTGACCCCCAAGAACGCGGCGGGCATGGCCGAAATCGCCGCCGAGTCAACGCGCGCCGCGCTTGCACACATCGGTCCCGACGGCATCATCAATGCGCACGCTTACCTGGGCGTGCAGCCCGCGCAGGATGCGATGGCCGATTTCCTCGATATCCCGCGCGAGGACGGCATGCCGTACATTATCGCCACCAACCAGACGATGGACTCGATGGGCTGGCAGCCAACTGACGAGGAGAAGCTTCTCGCCCGCGAGGGCTTCGGCTACATGATGTTCCAGGTCGACCGGCTCATCAAGGAGAAGCGAAAGAACCCTGGAGACGGCCTCCTTGATGAGCTGATCAGGATAAATGATGAGGGCGGTCTCAGCGATCGGGAGCTCAAGGAATCGGTGCAGATCCTGTGGGGGTCGGCTGCCCACAACCCGGGCTATGTGATTGCCTCGGCGATGGCGGATCTAGCGAGCTATCCGGAGGCCTGGAAGGCGTATCGGGAGAATCCAGATGCCCGTACCGCGATCATCAATGAAATTTTCCGACGCGCCCTACCTGAGGTGCTCGTCGACCGTTTTGCCACCGAACCGTATGAGATTCGCGGGGTAGCCGTGCAGCCGGGTCAGATGGTGCGATTCCTGCTCGGGGCGGCAGTCCGGGACCCCGAAGTGTTCAGCGACCCCGATGGGTTCGACTGGACCCGTCCGCCGGCGGCAAGCATGTCAATCGCGTTCGGCGCGGGCACCCACGCTTGCTGCGGGCAGGCCGTAGCACGCATCGAGATTCGCGCGATTCTCGACGTGCTCGCCGAGCGGTTCGAGAAGATCGAGATCGTTGGCGAGCCGCAGTGGGTCTTCTCCGATCGTCATCGCAACTGCGAGGAACTGTTCGTCCGGCTGACCGAACAGGCCTGAGAAGCCAGCGCAAGAATCCCCACCATCAACTGAAGGAGCATAGGAAATGGGACTCAACGACAACACCGTCCACTGGGATCGCGTCCAGAAGGGTGTCGAGCGTGCTGAGGGGCGTCTGATCTGGCGACCGTACGGTTTCCCCGAGATCATCGATCCCTCGCACTCGTACTTCCACGAGGGTGAGATCCAGCCCAAGTGGGATGTGTCCGACAAG
>NZ_JHBX01000011.1:0-232 GCF_001273855.1 Leucobacter japonicus
CATTCTGCTCACTGCGGTCTCCGGGATCGTCGGGGTCGTGCTCGGTGCCCCCGTGATGCTGCTCTCGCGGGGCCGGTTCGCCCCCGGGCGGGCCTGTTATTTGGCGGTTGTGCACGTGGGGCGCGGGGTGCCGACGCTCGGGTGGCGCTTCCTCGCCTGTCTCTTATATAACTCTGACGCTGTCGGCCATCGATCGTGTGGAGTATTCGGTGGTTCTCGTGTTCTTCAAACA
>NZ_JHBX01000114.1:0-786 GCF_001273855.1 Leucobacter japonicus
TGGTTGGTGTAACTATTTGCCAGATGTCGGTGGCTTCGCGTAGCGTCGTGGGTGGTGGCTTCGCCTGTTGGCGTGACGCTTAGGGAAACGTGTGCATCGTTGCGGTGTGCGCAACATTGAACTCAAGGGGAACAATATGGTTCAGACCATTGCAGCTGAAGAGGGAGCACTTCGCCGGGGCCAGCAGGCTGTTGCTGAGGCGAAGGCCGGTATTGACCAGCAGACGAAGAAGGTGCGCGGTGATATCGAGCAGCTTCGCGGGTACTGGCAGGGTTCCGCGGCGGGTGCGTTCACGCAGCTGATGCAGCGTTGGGATGCTGAGACGGTGAAGCTCAATAATGTGCTCGTCGATCTTGAGAACTCGCTGCGTGGCACGGAGCAGGATCAGGCTGCGACGGAGCAGGAGCACCAGCAGGCGATCTCGGGCCTCGGCGCGATGATGTCCGGTAACTGAGTACAGACGCGACTTCTAGGGGAATAGAGAAATCATGAGCATGCAGTCGATGTCGGTGCAGACCGCACAGGTCAGTGCACTTTCGGGCCAGATTCGTAATGGTGCGCAGGGGATTCGTTCGGAGATCGAGCGTTTGGAGTCTGAAGTTGCCAAGCTGCGCGGAGCGTGGAGTGGTGAGGCGCAGAACTCGTATGACGTGGCGCAGCGTCAGTGGACGCAGTCGTTGAACGAGTTGCAGTCGTTGCTGGAGCGTATTTCGAGTAACACGGAGCAGATCGCTCAGGCGTATAACGCGAGTGATGCTCGTAACGCCGGCCGCTTCGCAGGCTAAG
>NZ_JHBX01000115.1:0-250 GCF_001273855.1 Leucobacter japonicus
TCTGCTCCCTGGTCTACAGCGCCGTTCACTATATCGGCGAGTTCACGCTATTCTGCGGTCGAGTCTATCGGGCCGAAGTCGCCGGCCGAATGCGATTGCGCACCGATCTCTCGCTCTACATCATCGGAGACCTGGTCGCCTTCCTTATCGATCCCCCCGATTCGCTTGGACCCTTTTCATGTCTCGTCTCCCACTCTACTCTCCCACACTCACGGCATACATCTCTGATGCCTTCTTATTCTTGACAAAA
>NZ_JHBX01000116.1:0-250 GCF_001273855.1 Leucobacter japonicus
GTCCATATTTTCTTACTCATTTCTTTTTTCTCTTCCCTTCCCTTCCCCCTTTCTCTTTCACCTTTTCCTTTTTCGCGGAAGTACACCCCGATAGCTTTCTGTGCCACCTTCACGTCCTCTTTTCTTTTTTCCTCTATCCCCTTTTTCTTTTTCTCCTCCTCCTCTTATCCCTTTCCTTTCTTCTCTTTCACTCTCTCTGTGTAGCCTTCCCACTCAGCCCCTTTTTCATTCTCTTATCCCCATCTCCGAG
>NZ_JHBX01000117.1:0-251 GCF_001273855.1 Leucobacter japonicus
AATCTCGACCTTCTCATCGAAGTTCTCTTTCTCCTCTCCTCTCTTTCTCACCTCTCTCTCATCTCTCTTTTCTTCTATTTCTCTTTCCTCGACGACTTATCGTCGTTTCTCATGCTTCCCTCCTTCCCCTTTCACCTCTCCTTTTTCCCTTCCTCCTTCTCTCCTCTCCCCTCCCTTCCCTCCCTCTTCATTTCCTACCTCACCACAGCGCTTCACGCTCCCCTTTCACATTTCCCCTCCTTGAGACAGTG
>NZ_JHBX01000118.1:0-222 GCF_001273855.1 Leucobacter japonicus
CTCCCGCGCTCGGATACTTCCTCGCCGAGACCCGGCGCATGCGCCCCGAGCTCACCGAGGTCGTCTCCGAGCTCGCCTACGACGGGCGGCTCGGCGCGCACTCCGGCGCCTCGCGGCGCGAAGTGACGGGCGCCGGCCCCTCCGGCCTCGTGTGGCATGCCGTGCGGCACGCCGGCAACGCGACGAGCTCGCCCGAGGAGGCCGCCGAGGTCGTGCGCATCG
>NZ_JHBX01000119.1:0-252 GCF_001273855.1 Leucobacter japonicus
GTGGTGATCGGCGTCGCAGGTGCGGCCGGAGCCGAGCGCATCGTGTCGCTGCAGAGCGGACTGGCGGTGTCGGTGCTCGAGGACCGTCGCGAGGGGCTCGCGCAGCTGCTTCGCCTGATCGAGCTCGCCCTGCACCCGGGACGAGCCGCAGTGCTGCGCCCCGTCATCGCCTCCGAGGATCTGCTGGTGCTGGGCGGTGTCGCGGCGCTGGCCGAGCACCTCGACACGGCCGCGCTCTGCTCGGTGCAGCTG
>NZ_JHBX01000120.1:0-251 GCF_001273855.1 Leucobacter japonicus
TCGCCGCAAGGGCGCGAAGTCCTGACCGAAAGGAAGTATCCGACATGTCGAAACCGCTGATCGTCGTCGTGCGATTGAAACCGCGCGCGGGCGCTGAGGAAGCGCTGCTCGAGGTCTTCCGGCACTTCTCTCCAGGGGTCTTCCGCGAGCGCGGGTGCGAGAGGTTCGCCCTCCATCGCGGCGATGAGGCCTGGATGATCGTCGAGCGCTGCGGGAGGCTCGAGATCTGGTATGAGCATCTTGCCAAGCCG
>NZ_JHBX01000121.1:0-234 GCF_001273855.1 Leucobacter japonicus
CTCCCAACACCGGTTGAGGTCCTGACGCTCATTGCCGATCGCCTCGAAGAAGCCGACATCTCGACCGGCTACATTGTGCAGACCTGGGGCGAAGCCGCAACCAACCCCGCAGTGCGCAGCACCGCGAACGAGTTCTATGCCAGCGCGTTCGACTTCCTGCGTGAGTACGTCACACTGTGGCTGACCGCGGATCAAGGCGTCGAAATAGCTCGTGCCCATGAGCAAGCCGAGAAC
>NZ_JHBX01000012.1:0-217 GCF_001273855.1 Leucobacter japonicus
CTCATCGGCCTCGGCGGGAGCCTCGCGCTGCGGCGTCGCGCTTGCCCCGCTCCCTCTCGCCGGAGCGCGTCATGAGCACCGGCCGGCGGTACGGGACCCGAGCGGCAGGGCGGCGATCCGGCGCGGAGGTGCGGCGCGGGGCGGCAACGCGGCGCGGGATCGGCGCTCTCGCCGCGGTGGCACTGGTCTCGACCGCGCTCGTCGCGCAGGGCGGGGT
>NZ_JHBX01000122.1:0-231 GCF_001273855.1 Leucobacter japonicus
AGATGTGTATAAGTGACGGGTTCCTCATGCAAGCCCTGCGCATCCTCTCCCTCGTTCTAGTCTCCTTGGCGCTATCCGTCTCGACGGCTTTGGCCGAGCCTCTATCCACGCAAGACAAGGCCAAGCAAGTCTGGCAATTGCTGGACTACCTTGCCGTTGACTATGGCGGTTCAGTCAACGATGGCCGCATCACCAATCGCGGCTGTCTCTTATTCACATCTCCGAGCCCCC